>CBHEUU010000778.1:0-2444 GCA_965990355.1 uncultured Chitinophagaceae bacterium | reverse complement strand
GAAGCATGGCTTCTTTCCAGCGGAGGCTTATCCAGCAGGAGCAGGATAAATATGTAGACCACCGGTTCAGCAAAGCACTGGTGAGAAGGCTGACAGGACTTGATTCCACCGAACTTGATAAGTTCATGATAACCTATCGCCCGCCTTATGAATTCACCGTGTTGCTGGGTGACTATGATTTCCAGAAATACATCAAAGATTCTTTTGAACGGTATAAAAAAGGATTACCGCCATTGCCCTTCTACAAAACAGAGGAAGAAGAGTAAATTATAAAAGATCGTTTATGGAAGAAACCAATCAACTAACATTAGGCATCGGCACCCGCCTGCAGCATACGCATTTCGGTCCCGGTGTGATAGTGGGTATCAAGTATGCCACTTATATTATTTCCTTCATCAACCATGGCATCAGGGAGATCGATAAAACAGATTCCAAACTGGATGAGATCATTCCTGAAAACGTTACGCTTGAAATAGAAACGCATTCGGACACGGAACGTTCCTTATTAAAAATATTGCGGCTTTGGGGCGGCGTTACTGAAAATGTACCACTGGGAGAGAAGTGGACCGGAGGTGTGATGCTGCTGCAGCCCGCTGATAAAAGCTTAAAGCCAAAAGAGATCCCCGTTGAAGATTTCTTTCATAAGATCGTGATGCTGCGCGACAGGCTACGGGTGCTGGAACAGAATGTCAACAGCAATAAGAAGCTGAGCGATGAAGACAAAGTGAACATCCAGCAATACATTACGCGCTGTTATGGTTCTCTTACAACATTTAATGTATTGTTCAGGAATAAAGAGGATTGGTTTGTTGGAGAGAAAGGCTCTAAGGAAGATTAATTGCGAGGCGAAGCCGAAGCAATTTCTTACCTTAATCCCATGAAATGGCTATTCTTTCTCTGCCTGCTCTCCCTCCAGGCATCCGCGCAAAATACCTGTGATATCCTTATTGAAAATGGAAAGATCATTGATGGTTCCGGCAACAACTGGTATTATGGAAGCGTGGCCATCAGCAATGGTAAAATAGTAGCCGTAGGCCGCGAGTTAGATTTCAAAGGCAAAAAAACCATTGATGCCAAAGGTCTGATCGTAGCTCCCGGTTTTATCGACGTGCATACCCACCTGGAAGGAGATGAAGACAAAGATCCCCGCGCTACCAGTTTCATTCTTGATGGAGTAACCACCTGTATCACCGGCAATTGCGGCAGCTCCAATACTGATATCGGTAAATACCTGCGCTGGATTGATTCCCTGAAATTATCGATCAATGTAGCCAGCCTCGCCGGCCATAATGATATCCGCAAAAAAGTAATGGGCCGCGCCAACCGCGATGCCAGCGTTGCTGAATTGCAGCAGATGGAACAATTGATGGACAAAGCCATGCGTGATGGAGCTGTTGGCCTTTCCACAGGATTGATCTATATCCCCGGCACTTACACCAAAACGCCGGAGATCGTAAGCCTGGCAAAGATCGCTGCAAAATATGATGGTGTATATGCCACGCACATGCGCGATGAAGGAGACAGTGTAACACAAGCCATCAATGAAGCACTTACCATTGGCCGCGAAGCAAAGATCCCTGTAGAAATTTCCCATTTCAAACTCAGCGGCCAGCAGAACTGGGGACGCAGCAAAGAAACTGTCGGCATGATAGAAGCCGCCAGAAAAGAAGGGATCGAAGTAACCATTGACCAATACCCCTACACCGCCAGCAGCACTTCCATCAGCACTCTTTTACCAGACGAAATACTGGCTGATGGACAGGACTCCATCAAAGCCCGGCTTCAACGCCCTGAAGTGCGCAAGTATGTAACGAAGTCCATGCTGGAAAGATTGAAAAAAAGAAAGCTGAAACATTTCAGTTATGCAGTCGTCGCCTATTATCAACCTGACACTACTTATAATGGCAAAAGCATTGAACAGATCAATCTCCTAAAAGGCCGCAAACATAAAGCAAAGGTTGAAACCGAAACGGTGATGGATATTATGATGAATGGCGGCGCCAGCGCCGTATTCCATGGTATGGGAGAAGAAGATGTAAAACGCATCATGCAGTACCCTTTCAATATGTTTGCCAGCGATGCCACTATCCGTGTGCTTAATGCAGGCATGCCCCATCCTCGCGGTTATGGCACCAATGCACGCGTACTTGCCAAATATGTAAGGGAAGAAAAAGTGTTGACACTGGAAGAAGCAATTCGCCGGATGACATCCCTGCCCGCCCAGAAGTTTCAATTAAGCGACCGTGGGCTTTTAAGGGAAGGTTTGGCTGCAGACATCGTTGTGTTCAGCGAACAGGAAGTGCAGGATATGTCTACTTTTGAAAAGCCACATGCTTATTCCAAAGGCTTCCGGTATGTGATAGTAAATGGTGTGCTCACCGTGGATGAAGAAAAGCATACAGGGGCAAGAGCAGGAAAAAGTTTGTATGGTGCGGGCAGAAAAG
>CBHEUU010000777.1:0-2446 GCA_965990355.1 uncultured Chitinophagaceae bacterium | reverse complement strand
CGTTCGCCGTGTTTCTTATCTGAAGAGTTACCGGGCTTACAGGGAAAAACAAGTGAACACCATCCATGAAACGCAGGAGCTGATCACCAAACGCCAGCAGCAGCAACTGGCCAGAAAGCAGCAGAAAAGCGAAACATTGAACTCGCAGAATAAGGACAGAGAAGCACTGGCTGAGCAACGCCAGGAAAAAGATAATATCGTATCAGGATTGAAATCGCAGGAGAAAGACCTGCAAAAACAAATAGCTGTCAAGAAAAAACGCGACAGGGATATCCAGAACGCTATCGCAGCGATCATCCGCCGTGAAATTGAAGCAGCTAAAAAAGAAGAAGCTGCAAGGATAGCTTCTGCTAAAAAAGCAGCAGCAGAAGAAAAAGCAAGAAATGCAGCCGCAACGCCAACACCTGGCAAACCTGCAACAACCAACCCTTCCATTGCAGCAGCAACCGCCCCTGCCAAAAGACCCGAGAGCTATCTTGAACTGAATGCAAAAGATATTGAGCTGGGTACTGATTTTGGCAACAGCCGCGGAAAGCTTCCCTGGCCGGTTGATAATGGATTTGTGAGCATACCTTTCGGTCCCTATACCATTGAAGGCACCAAACTCAGGGATGATAATCCTGGTCTTACTATTGGCACCCGTTCCGGTGCACCTGTAAAAGCGGTGTTTGACGGTGTGATTTCAGCAGTGCATAACTATGGTGATGGTGCAGCGATCATCATCAGGCATGGTAAATATTATACTTCTTACAGCAATCTCTCCGGTGTGAATGTAGCCAAAGGAGCCACTGTAAAACGTGGACAGGTGATCGGCCGTGCAGGCGATTCAGATGATGGCTCCAGCGGAAGGATTGACTTCATGCTGATGATTGAAGCGAAGAATGTGAACCCTGCGCCATGGCTCAGAAGGTAACAGGCTAAAGAAACTGTTCGTACAATTTTTCATACTGCGGCACTATCGTATGTATATCGAATTTCTTTGCATGCGTTGCCGCTCTTTCTTTAAATGCCTTCAGCGTTTTATCATCTTTAAGAATGGATAAGGATTGCTGGCTCATGGTAGCCACATCGCCAACATTGGCCATATAGCCTGTTTCTCCATTGATGTTTATTTCTGTTAAGCCACCTGCATTGGTAGAAACAACAGGCACTCCTGCTGCCATTGCTTCCAGTGCAGCTAACCCGAAGCTTTCATAATCGGAAGTGAGCAGGAAAAGATCAGCGATAGCAAGGATGTCTTCTATTTGTTCCTGTTTACCCACAAACCTGATCTCATCACTGATATTTAATTCCCTTGCCAGGTCTTCTGCAGTGGAACGCTCAGGTCCATCGCCAACAAAAAGGAGTTTGGCAGGGATATTTTTTTGTACTTCGTAAAAAACTTTCACCACATCCTGCACACGTTTTATTTTACGGAAATTGGAAGCATGCAGAAGTATCCGCTCTCCGTTAGGCGCGATCACTTTCCGGAATGCATCAATCGGCTTGCGGATAAAGCGCTGCACATCCACGAAATTGTAGATAACCTCGATATCCTTTTCAATACGAAATGTTTTGAAAGTTTCATCGCGCAGGTTATTTGACACAGCAGTGATGGCATCACTCTGGTTAATGGAGAAAGCTACTACCGGCGCATACGTTTTATCTTTTCCTACCAGTGTGATATCGGTTCCATGTAAAGTGGTGATCACGGGAATATGTTTCCCTTCTTTTGCCAGGATCTGCTTGGCCATGAAAGCGGCTGAAGCATGGGGAATGGCATAATGCACATGCAGGAGATCAAGATTATTGTTTTTGATCACATCCACCATTGCGCTGGCCAGGGCCGTTTCATAAGGGGGATAATCAAAAAGCGGGTAGGTTGGCACCTGCACTTCATGATAAAAAATATTGGGAATAAAGCCGGTTAAACGGACGGGTTGCTGATAAGTAATAAAATGGACGAGATGGCCTTTTTGTGCCAATGCTTTCCCGAGTTCTGTTGCCAAAACACCGCTTCCGCCAAATGTAGGGTAACAAACAATTCCAATACGCATTATTATAGATTCAAATGGCCGCTTTTTTGGTCATCGACCCTGCGGCACCTAAGGTAACAGTTTTAATGCACTAAGGTTTACCGTTTATCTTAAATCTTTCCGTCTCTGCCCGCTAACTTTTATCTTTAAGCAAAATTTTTACCGCATGAGAGCGCTTCTTTTCTTACTTAGTTTTTTGTTAGTTACTCAAGTATTGCCAGCCCAGGATGATTCCCTTATGATCCGCAAGATAGCCGATGAGATACTTCAGAACGGAAAAGCTTATGAAAATCTCCGCGTGCTTACCAAACAGATCGGCGGCAGGCTTGCCGAACTCCAGCGTGTTCTTGCGCAGCCTGGCACACTCGGCCTCGTCGGCCTGCCGGGCGGCGGGATCGGCCTGCACGAGAAGCCGGCGGCGGAGAGCGTCG
>CBHEUU010000776.1:0-2459 GCA_965990355.1 uncultured Chitinophagaceae bacterium | reverse complement strand
AAGCGCATCATGTTGTTCCAGCAGTGAAATCCGTTCTTCAAAAGACCTGCCTATGATCTTATACAGCTGATCGAGTTCCATCAGCACGCGGGCATCTGTTGTATCAAGAGCAAACGCTTTTTCCAAAAAGGCGACCGCTTTTTGCGGGTCATTCAATTTATTATAATATGCGAGTGACAGGTTGCGGTATGCAGTAGGAAAACCAGGATTTGATTTTACCGATTGCTCCCAGCATTGAATTGCTTCGGTATACTGACGCTTATCGTACCAGAAATTACCCAATGAATAAGCAGCCAGGTAATCTTTTGTGTTTGCCTGTAATGCCGCTTTCAACACCAGTACTTCTTCAATTTTATTAGGGAAACATGCATCCGGTAATAGTTTCGAAGCCTGGGTAAAATATTTCAATGCCTGGTCAGTTTGTTCTGCCAGTGTTGCGAACCAACCAAGATAATAATATGGTAAGGGTGATTGTTGCCGGCTGTTTTCCGTATGAATCGATAATAACTGTGTTGCTTCAGCATAGGCACCTGCGTATGCATAATCAAGAGAAAGCTCAAGATAATTATTATGGTCATCACGCATCAGCCTCCGGAATTTATCCAGGCATTCTTTTGCCTGTTTTTCTTCTTTCACTTCAACATGCAAGAGGTATTGCTCGAAATAGCAACCCGTATTGAATGGATCTATCTCAATCGATTCCTTAATCAGGGCGGTTGCTTCCTGTTGGTGGCCTGTTTTACGTAACAGAACGGCTTTGAGGTGACGGGCTGTAAGACTGTGATAATTCCTGACCAGTGATTTATTTACATGAGATAGTGCCAGTGCGTTATGCTGTTGCTTTGCTGCTATTCTTGCGAGGGCCAGAAATCCGTTATGCTGCCATGCATCATTCCAGGTGGCTTTATAAAATGATTCATATGCTTCATTCAGTTTGCCTTGCATCAATAACGACCAACCGAGGTTATAATAAGGCTCACCATCATAAGGGTTGGGATTGCGAAGCGTGAGTGTTTCGATCGCTTTTCGGAAATAAGGTTCTGCGCTTGTAAACTGCCCACGCCGGAGCAATAATAATCCCATAGCATTATTGCAGCGAACATCACCGGGGCTTCTTCTCAATGCTTCTTCATAATAGTCCACCGGGTTGTAAGTAGCATGACGGTACTGTTCAAGATGCAGGCCATTCAAAAACAGCTCCTCTATCTGTTCTATCTCAGCAGGCGATTTCGCAGCAGTAGCGGCAGCCGGAATTTCTTTGCTCACTAAAGGATCAGGTGCCCAGCCCACCAATTCATTTCCCTGATGATCTTTTACTGAAACCTTCCACTCCGTAATCGCGATAGCTTCATCTGCAGATACTGTTTCCAGGAATACATTCTCCGGAGAAATATCTGCACTAAATTCTTTTACCAATTGGTCGTTCCGGAACAAACTGATGGATGCATCCTTATAGCTGGAGGTGGCGTACACTTTCACCTGAAGATTCTTTCCGTCTGCCTCCATATTCAACATAGCCTCTTTGGTGGCATTTTTCACAGCACCGATCAATGCATAAGGCATGAAATATTGCTCAAAGCTTTTTACCTCATTTGGTTGCATCCAGCTGAAATCAGGCTGATTATCGGTGAACACACCAGTCATCAGTTCGATATAAGGTCCGTCTTCATCTGTAAGATTACGGTCCCATGCATATCCGAAATCACCGTTTCCCCAGGTCCATTGTTTTTTGCCAGGAGAAAGATGATGATCTGCCACGTGCAGCATACCCGCCTGGGTATCGTGTTCATAACAGCCCATGAAATCGTAGCCGGAGCGGATAGCCATATAAGAAGTGGGAACAGGAATAGTGCTATACCTGGAAATATCTGTGCCCGGCGCGTAATTCACTTTATAATAAGTGCCGGTAGCAATAGGAAAATCTGAAACATCCCTTTTCCCATGATCAAACACCGCATACACATCCGGAGGAAATACCGATTGATAATGTTCATTTACTTTCACAGCAGGATTAGCCCACCAAAGGAATGTTTGAGAGAACGGAGAACGGTTAAACAATCTGCCTTTTATTTCGAGATAGGCTTTGCCGGGATAAAGAGTGAAGCCAGCCATGCCTTTGTTACGGAACATCAACTCCGTTTCATTCACCCAAACAGTTTTACTTCCGTCTGCATGTTCTTCAATAGTATAGTCAACAGGACTGAAAGTGCTTGGCCGGTGATGCTGAGGCCAGTTAAATTCAATACCTCCCGAGATCCATGGGCCGGCAAGCCCTACCAGTGCTGGCTTGATCACCTGGTTGTAATAAACAAAATCCCGTTTCCTGATCTTATCATACGCACGCTGCACACGGCCTCCGATCTCAGGCAATATCATGATCAGCAGGTATTCATTTTCCAGGTAAACGGCAGTATATTCCTGGTCCTGCTTTTCGTCTTCAATTTTTTCAATCACCGGAT
>CBHEUU010000775.1:0-2460 GCA_965990355.1 uncultured Chitinophagaceae bacterium | reverse complement strand
GCAGGTCATACAAAGGAATTAGAAAGAACGAACGACAGGCATCCCGAAACAAAAAATTTTTCCGGCAGAACAGGCATGGATATCCAACTATCCCCAAAAACGGCCCTTGGCGCAGTTGTGTCAGGGTATGTTAATAACTGGGAAATGAAGATGGATGTACAAACAAATTATTTCACTGACCAACAGTTGGATACCATCATGCGCATGAAAGTAGATGAAAGGGATTATTGGAAAAGCTATACCGCTAACCTGAATGTCTACCATGTTTTTCGGGAGGATGAAAATATTTCTGTCAATCTTGACTATCTCTATTTCCGGGCGAGAAACCCTGTTGACTATATCACCAGCTTCTTTAATGGCACGGACGATTTTCTTTCCCGGGAAGAGATGACAACCCGCAAACTCACCCCCATTATATTTTGGATTGGGAGTGTAGATTATAACAGGAAGTTGGGCAAAAATATACAGTTGCAGACGGGCATTAAACTTACATCCTCAGGATTTAAGAATGATATTTTAGTACAAAGACTTTCGCAGAATGATTGGGTTACAGACCCAGGTTTCTCAGCTAATTATGAACTGAATGAAGAAGTTCAGGCAGCTTATATTTCAATAAGCGCGCCTATTGGTAACAAAATGAACTTGAAAGCCGGTTTGCGTTATGAAAACACTCAGTCGGTATTATTGAATACAGGCAGCCTCCAAAAAGTTGTTGACCGTCAGTACGGAAGATTGTTCCCCAGCTTATTCCTGAATCGCAAAATAGATGATAATTCTTCGGTTAATTTTTATTATAGCCGTCGTATAACCAGGCCTACTTTTAATGTGTTGGCGCCTTTTACCGTTTTTACCGACCCTTATACATTAGTAACAGGCAATCCGGCCCTGCAGCCCTCCATAGCCGACGTAATCACAGCAGGATATTCTTATAAAAAATATATTGTTTCGCTTTCCTACACGTATGATGCTGATGCTATTGCCCGCTTTCAGAATATAGTTGACCTGACAACAAACATTGAGACTGTTTCTCCCGAAAACCTGGAAAGCCTGCAAACCCTTGCATTCACAATGTCTGCCCCGGTAACTCCCGCCAAATGGTGGGTAATGCAATATAACATTTCAGGTAAATGGCAGCAGAGTAAATCTATTTACAAAAGCCGGCCCATCATTGTTCAGCAGAAAAATTGGCGCATAACGGGCTCGCAAAATTTTAAGCTCCCAAAAAATTTCGTATTTGAAATTTCAGGGTTTTACCAGTCCGCTGACTTAAGTGGAAGGGTTATCCGCAAGCCATTTGGCTCACTTGACCTGGGATTGCAAAAAAAGATCGGCGACAAAGGGAAAATTATGATGACTGCTATTGATATTCTTAATACAATGAGATCAATAACCTACCAGGATATACAGGAACAGCATTTTTCGACAAGGGCAAATTTTCAGTTCACCCAGCGCATGTTTAAACTGACCTACACACAGGGCTTTGGTAATAATAAACTGAAAGAAAAAAGAAAAAGGGCAGACAATGCCGAGGAAGAACGAAAACGGGTGGAATAAAAACTAAACATAAAGACCGGTAATCATTATTAAAACACAACCAATAACCATGCAATCCAAAGAAACAAAAACCGGGGCAATTAAGGATGTTTCATTGCAAACCGGACAACTCATTTCCCATGGAGCAATCGTCCGCATCATTGGCGGCGTCCTTCTCTTATTACTGTTGATACATATCGGGTTTTATAAAACTTATATCCAACACTTCCCTGGTTTTGCTGACTATACTACCCCCGCCGGCCGGAAGGTTCATTTTACCTGGGTCATGCACTTTCATGGCATGATGATGATAGGATGGCTGCTTATGTTATTGTTGCAACCCATTCTTATTCTGAAAGGAAAAATAAGCTGGCACAGGCGTGTAGGTTCCTTCAGTTATGTATTGGCGCCACTGGCATTATGGTCTATGTTCCTGGTGACCCAGTCCCGGTTTCATGAAGTTTCGCAACTTCAGGGACATACTGCAGCCGTGGCAAGGTTGTGGCTCAACATACCAAATCTGATTTTCTTTCCCTTGCTATATGGATTAGCTCTTTATTACAGAAAACGCAGCGCCCTGCATATTGCTTTTATGTGTGGGACTGCTTTTTTGCTGATTGGCCCTGGTCTGGCCCGTTTAATACGAACCAATTTCGGCCTTACCGCCGAGGAAAGCGCAGGGATCACCAAGCTGATAGTAGTGGCGGTAGCCGCCGCAATAGCCATTGCCGATTCGGTACGTAAAAAAAGTATCAGCCCCTTTACAGTGGTGCTTGCTATTACTGTTGTCCTTGCATTGTGTTGGTTCGGCCGGTACTCCCCGGTTTTACTGACAATTGGTGAGTGGATATCAAAAATATTTTGACAAATAATGAAAAAGAAGTTTACTACTGTTGTTCTATTTCTCCTCCCTTTTTGTTGTTTCGG
>CBHEUU010000774.1:0-2462 GCA_965990355.1 uncultured Chitinophagaceae bacterium | reverse complement strand
CGGTGACAAAGTTCTATTTGCCATCTGACCTTCACCTTTAACCGGTACATTCCTCAAATCTCGAACTTTTAATTACCCATTAATGGCCAAAATTATTCGGTAATAAACTCAATTTCCTCAAATATTGTAAGAGCTGGTTCGAGTCTTCGACCCTTGGGACTACAAAACACTTTTCAATGGCGTTCAATCGGAACGCCATTTTTCGTTTTAAGCTGCTACAGGACTGACTTTCAGCAAATTTCTGTATCAATTTGATTCAAATCAATTCGATTAAAAGGAGGGCTGATTCAGGGGCCTAAATTGTAGGCCCATGCAGTACCCACGCTACTTGCTTTGAAACACTGGGAAAGAGGTTTTTAAAAAATCTTAAAAAGAAGTGTATACAAGTACATCAAAACTTATCTATTTTATTCTATCGAAAGAGGAAAAAAGCTGATAGAAATGGCTACATGTCTATTTATTGCCGGGTGACAATAGATGGAATGGAAGATGAAATGTCAACCGGTTGCAAAATACTGTATGAACAGTGGGATGAAGAGAATAAACAGGTAACTCCCGATAACCCGCTTTTCAAAGCCTACAATAAAAAACTGGAACAGATCAAAACTGATCTGGAACACCGCTTTGATTTGGTGGTCGCTCAAAGCGGATTAGCTATGCCTCAGCAGGTGTTGTCATCATATAAAACACCTATTATTAAAAGCAACTTAGTCAGCGATGAATTTTACTAAAATCTTGTCGTTTCTCAGCTTTTTAACTGATCCAGATCATTTGTCACCAATGGAATAAACATAACTTTTGAAGAGTAATTTTTTTTATGAAGTCCAAGGTTTCAAGGTTAAATGCCACCTGGCACAAAGCTCATAAAATGCCAAAGAATCCAAGCTTTGAGCAAAGGGTAAAATGGCATCTCGAACACCAGAAACATTGCGGATGTAGAAAGATTCCGGGAAAGCTGGCAGAAGAAATGAGAAAAAGAGGAATAAAATTCTAATGCTGCAAAAATGGATAACGATTGACCTTTCTGCCGTTCCCGTGCTTAGCCTGATAAGTTATGTATTAAACGCATCAAAATTAAAACAACATGAAGGGTCTGGAAAATCAAACCTATCTGCTCCTCTACATTATTTCCAATGTTGTAGCATTATTGATACTATGGTCAGCATGGAAACATCAGAGAATCGCAAGGTTATTATTCTCCCTTTTGTTTATCTGGGCAAGCTGGACAAACTGGAAAACAGCACTGAACAATCCGCAATTTTACACAGAGTATGCTGATCTTAGTTTTCTCAATATATACAGGCAATTCATTCGGGGCTGGTTTAGTGAGCACGTTACTGAAATGGTGGGTTTCATTGCCACTTGCCAGGCTTTGATCGCTGTGTCCATGTTGCTCAAAGGCTGGATGTTGAAAACAGGGGCTATCGGTGCAATCATTTTCCTGCTTGGCATTGCGCCCCTGGGTGTGGGGTCGGCATTTCCTTTTTCAATCACCGCTTCACTGGCATTATATCTTATCCTGAAAGATAGAACAAATGATTATTTATGGATTAGCCCAAAAGCAAAATATCAGTACCATTAAGAAATGACTATGAAGAATATTTCGGAACTCTGTGGATGCTTACTTTCCCACTTGCAATGATAAATGCAGCAAAATTATTCCGCAAAGATTTACTATTTAGAAAAACTTGATTTATGAAAATCGCACTTTCCCTTTTTATTATCCTACATGGCCTGATTCATCTGCTTGGCTTTACGAAAGCATTTAACCTTGCTTCGGTAAATCAACTAACACAAAACGTATCAAAAACCAATGGAGTGCTTTGGCTGGTCGCAGCTATTTTATTTGTTACAACAGCCATCCTGTTTTTTCTTGAAAAAGAAAGGTGGTGGATTCTTTCGGTATTTGCCATACCAATTTCTCAGTATCTCATAATCAAAAGTTGGCAGGATGCAAAGATGGGAACGATTGCCAATGTAATTATTCTAATAGTCATTATGATTGGGTATAAAATAATCCATAAATAGTCTTCACACGACACGCATAAATAAAAAGAATGAACAGAAGAAAATTTTTCAGGATAGCAGGTGGAACCATTCTTGTGGCAGGAGGGGTTTTTTATTTATTCAGCGATAAGAATAATTTTACACGAGTTGACATAAATGCAAAACCATCCGGTAAAATTTCTCTACACCCTGATGAACGTGAAATTCTTTATTTAGCCTCTCTTGCTCCCAGTGGCCATAATACACAGCCCTGGTTTGTAAAATACATCAGGCCATATCATTGGATCATTGGTAATGATGAAAGCAAGTGGCTTCCTGCAGTAGACCCGACCCAAAGAGAAACTATTTTGTCCATCGGTGCATTTATCCAGAACCTTGAATATGCAGCCAGTCATTTTGGCTATGCCTGTCACTGGAATATTATTGCTGCTAACAATGAGGATAAAGATATTGCA
>CBHEUU010000773.1:0-2464 GCA_965990355.1 uncultured Chitinophagaceae bacterium | reverse complement strand
CTGTTACTTTCAGTTTATAGCCACTATCAATACTTGTTGTGCCAACCATCACTTTACTCATAACAATAAGGTTACTATCCAGCCGGCTGGGCAGACTTAACCAAAACCGGGAATTAGGCTGCGCAGCTGTATACTGATTATTTATAAAACTGCCACTCAACGTACCACTGGTAAACCGAAGAGTATCTCCTCCGATAGCATAAGCTGTATCGTTTATTTTCTCCAGGGCCTTTTTGAAGGAAGTCCGGCCATTTCCTTTATTATATAAAAAACCATTTACGCTTTTTGTGCTATTCTCCAGGATCAGTTCAGCAGAACAGGAATCATTGGTAATTTTTACACTATCGGCTTTGATCTTATAAGTAAATTGTGCAGTAACAGCTGAAGAGAAAAAAAGTGCAAATCCAAGCGTAAAAACATGGCTGGTTCTCATATAAGAATGGTTGGTTCGGTGGCGAAGTAATTAGCAGAATGAATATAGAAAACACTCGTTGAATTGCCATGAATGTGGATATTAAAATTAAAATGATTAGTACCCACTAAGAAATAACTCTTAAATACGCTGAATTCTTCTACTTATTTTACCTTTATTCAAACAGTCGTTATGAAGCTTTTTCTGTTACTTCTTTTGACAGTCGGGATTGCATCAATTGCAAGTGCGCAAAATATAGCCGCAGCAGACAGCGGTATATTCCTGCTGCACAAATTTGAACAGCATATCGGAAAGGAAACTTACCGTATATACAATCATAAAGATGCCAAACAGTACTCGGGTGATTTTAAATTCGTGGACCGTGGTACGCCGGTGCCCCTTAAAGCAGATATGAAAATCAATCCGGCTGGAGATCCGCTGGAACTGGTAATAAAAGGAAGTACATCTCGCGCTTCAACTATCAACGATTCTATAAAAATAAGTGGCAACACCGCTTTTCTGCGGGTAAATGACTCCACTTACGAGCAAAAAATAAAACCGCTTACTTTTCCTATCGCAGGATATTCACCGGCAATCGTGCAACAGCTCCTGCTTCAATACTGGAACCGGCATCAGCAACCGGGCGAGATCTACACGCTGCCATTCGGGAAGCTGCAAATCAGGAAACACGGTGTTGACCAAATAAATTTCAAGAACCGGGTACTTACGCTTAACAGGTACACGATAGGCGGGCTTATCTGGGGAAACGAACTGTTGTGGACTGATGAAGCCGGCAGGCTTATTTGCATTCTCACTATTGATGCCGAAGGTGATAAAACGGAGATGATGCGAGAGGAATATGAACCCCTTCTTCCTGAACTGATCAACCGTGCGGCGGGATATGCCATGGCTGATTTTATGAAGGCCGCACCTGATTTAAAGAATACTCCTCAAACCATTGCCATCACAGGCGGTAAATGGGTAGATGTAGCGAATGGCCAATTATTATCGAATGATGTGATCCTTATTCAAAACGGCATTATCACTAAAATGGGTAAGGATGTGGCTATTCCTAAAAACGCAAAAATCATCAATGCTGCAGGCAAAACCATTGTGCCCGGTCTGTGGGATATGCATGCCCATTTTCAACAGGCCGAATGGGGGCCTGCCTATCTGGCGGCAGGCGTTACTACCGTACGCGATTGCGGCAATGAACTGGCTTTTATTGAAGGCATTCAAAATGCAATCGACGGCGGGAAAGGCATTGGCCCAAAAATTTTAATGGCTGGTATTATTGATGGAAAAGGCCCGATGGCTTTAGGCGTCATTCAGGCCGATACCAAAGAAGAAGCCATCAAAGCTGTAGATACCTATAAAGCAAAAGGATTTGACCAGATAAAAATATACAGCTCCGTTAAGCCGGCAATCGTTAAAGCTATTTGTGAAGAGGCGCACAAAAAGGGACTGACAGTAACGGGACATGTACCTAAAGACATGGATTTGAAAGCGGCCGCTGATTCAGGTATGAATATGGTTAATCACCTACCCTTCGTTAAAGCTATCACGAAAACCAATAAGGACAAGACCATTGCCTTTGATGATTCAGTAACTCTTGCTGCCATCAAATTTATCAGCGATCATGGTTTGGTGGTTGATCCAACACTGGGCGTATATGAACTGATGCTCCGCAATCTGAAAGAAGATATTACTCAACTGGAACCAGCTTTCTATACTTTACCCCTCCCCTTGCAAACACAGTTTAAAACCACCGGGGTTGATTCGGCTACTGCTGCTGTTTATAAGCCGATACTAAAAAGCCATGGTGTATTGGTTAAAAAACTGTACGACGCAGGTGTGCCTATTGTTGCCGGAACAGATATGGGATTTCCTGGTTTTAGTTTGATCAGGGAATTGGAATTATATGTTGAAAGCGGTTTAACCCCGGCAGAAGCGATCAAAACGGCTACGATCATACCAGCGCAGGTAATGGGTAAAAGCGGGAAAACAGGTAGTATTGCAGCAGGCAAAAATGCCGACCTGATAATTATACAA
>CBHEUU010000772.1:0-2464 GCA_965990355.1 uncultured Chitinophagaceae bacterium | reverse complement strand
TTTTTTAAGCAATGGCTTTGTGGTGATATAAAAAAAAGTACCCATACCAAAATGGTTGGCCGCGTGGTTGGACGTAAAACTGAAGCCGGTGGAGCAATGATCAACCAGTAAACGCACATGCATAAAGAAATCCGGGTCGCCACAAGGACGGATACGTTGAAAATTATGTTTGAATCCATAATTGCCGATCAGGTCGGTGAGGGCAACGGTGATAATGAAAAAAAGGATCCACCAGGCGCCTTTTGCCCTGAAATTGAGCAGGGCAAACACGATCAGGAATAAATAGAGCGGTATCCAGTTATTGCTTTCACGCATAAATGGCATTACTGTATCGAACACAGGATTGGTAAAGTGGCTGTTAATCTGCATGAACAGCCATTGGTCCAGTTTTTCGAGCTTTTCCCAAATAGTTGAGGCGAGTAGAAACATAGGGGCAAATGTACCAAAAAAGAAAAAAGGTGGGATATACCTCCCATCCATCCTCTCCTTGCGTATGTCGCATAATTTATCTTGCTTTGCAGTCCCCCATGCTCAAGCGCTATAAAGTACCCAAGACTATCCTCTGGGTAATTAATTTATTCGTCATCTTCTTCCTGATCTTTACAATGTTCAGGCTGGCGACTTATTTTGCCTTTAAGCCAAAGGGGCTTTCTTTCGGTGATTTGTTTCCTTCTTTCCTGATGGGCATTCAATATGATATGCGGTGGATCGCTATTATTCTTTTCCCGGTGGTGTTGTTAAGCCTGTGGCCGCAATTTTCTCCTTTTTATTCAGCACGCAACAAGAAATGGTGGAGCTGGTACCTTGTGATCGTCACTTTTATCGTATTCTTTTTTTTCGCGGCTGATTTCGGAAGTTTTTCTTACAACCGTACCCGTCTCGATGCCGGCGCGATGAACTTTGTGGAAGATCCCGGCATTTCACTGAAGATGATGTGGCAAACCTATCCTTTGTTCTGGATGTTGCTGGGTTTGCTGGTAGCTGTGCTGGTATTCCGGTGGATGTATCATCAAAGCCATTGGAGAGTGATTACGCAAACAGATGGATTGAGAATTCCTTACAACCGGAAATACTTTATCGCCAGCCTGCTTATTCTTGGCCTGCTTATTTATGGAAGATTTGCTGCAAGTCCGCTTACATGGAAACAGAGTTTTGTGTTCCAGGACAATTTCAAATCTTACCTGGCATTGAATCCTCTGCAGAATTTTTTTACTACGCTTGGATTAAGAAAGCCTGAATTCAATGAACAGAAAGCAAGGGATGTATATCCATTGATGGCGGAATGGATGCCGCTGCAGGATAAAAAAGGATTTTCGTATCGCCGTGTGGTATCGCCCGGCAGTAATGCGCTGGAGAGCCGGCCTAATGTGGTGCTGGTGATCTGCGAATCATTCAGCATGTATAAAAGCAGTATGAGTGGCAATCCGCTTAATACCACGCCGTATTTCGATTCCCTGACAAAAGAAGGTATTTTCTTTGAGCGATGTTTCTCTCCGCATTTTTCAACAGCAAGAGGTTTGTTTGCGATCATTACGGGAATACCTGATGCGCAATTATTCAAATTCTCTACCCGCAATCCGCTGGCTATTAAACAACATACCATCATTGATAATTTTGAAGGATACAGCAGGCATTATTTCCTGGGAGGAAGTCCGGGGTTCAACAATTTTGTTGGCCTGGTACAAAACATTGACGGATTGCAGATGCACACAGAGGGAAGTTTCCGTTCGCCCCGAATAAACGTATGGGGGATCAGTGATAAAGATCTTTTCCTGGAAGCCAATCAAACATTTAAAAAAGAAAAAACACCGTTTTTTTCCATTATACAAACATCCGATAATCACCGGCCGTATATGATCCCGGCCACGGATACTGATTTTGTGCAGCAGATAATTTCTGAGGAAGAGTTGAACAGGTATGGATTTGAATCGTTGCAGGAGTATAATACGTTCCGTTATTCGGATTATTGTTTCAAAAAATTTATAGAGGCAGCAGAGAAAGAGGCGTATTTCCACAATACCATTTTTATTTTCGTGGGTGACCATGGTGTGGCAGGTAATGCAGGTGCAATATATCCTTCGGCGTGGACGGACCAACGGTTGACAGATGAACATGTGCCGTTGTTGTTTTTTGCTCCTTACTTACTAAAGCCACAGAAAAGAACAGAAGTGGTGTCGCAGATAGATGTGTTGCCAACGGTGGCGGGTATGATACAGCAACCTTATGTGAACACTACGCTGGGCCGCGATTTGCTGGATACTGCGAAGAAGAACAATTTTGCTTTTATTACTAATACGGCGGGAAAGATCGGGATTGTGACAGACGAATTTTATTTTATCAAAAACCTCAATTTCCAGGATGAGCAACTGGTGCCGGTTGTTTATAATGGAAAATACGCGCGCAGTACGGGCACGCGGCTTCGCAGTAGCGACAGCCGATGCACCAATCGTAATCGATCACCGTG
>CBHEUU010000771.1:0-2469 GCA_965990355.1 uncultured Chitinophagaceae bacterium | reverse complement strand
CATATAAAGTTATAGCCTGAAGGCTCTCTAACGGCCTGAGATTTAAAAAATCAAAAAAATATTTGCGTAGTTAAATAGCTACATATATATTTGTAGCCAAATAGCTACACAATGAACCTAAGACGAGACGTATTCCAGGCCATCGCAGACCCCACCAGAAGAGCCATCCTCCTGCTGGTTGCTTCACAAGCCATGACAGCCGGCGCCATAGCTTCCAACTTTGACACTGCCCGCCCCACCGTTTCAAAACACCTGCAAATACTCACCGAGTGTGAATTGCTTACACAAGAGCAAAACGGCAGGGAAATACACTATCATTTAAATCCCCAAAAGATGAAAGAAATAGCAGACTTTATTGAGCCATTCCGCAAAATGTGGGATGACAGGTTTAATAAGCTTGAAGCCATAATGAAAAAATACAAACCCAAAAAATAACATGTATGAAACAAAAAACAAAGATTGCTGCCGAAGACGGCAAACAGGATATGTTGATCACAAGAGAATTTGACCTCCCATTGGAATTACTTTTCAGAGCACATGCGGAGCCGGATATTATTGAACAGTGGATGAGCACAAAAGTGCTGAAATTTGAAAATAAGAAGCACGGCAGTTGGCAATATGAAAAATCCGACGACCAGGGCAATGTTGTATTCAGTGCCAATGGAGTATTCCACGAATTCATTCCTAACCAGAAGATCATCCGCACATTTGAAATGACGAATGCACCTTTTGATGTTCAGCTTGAGTTCCTGGAATTTGAACAACTCACCGACGACACCAGCAAACTCACTATGCATATTATATACAGATCAATTGCGCTCAGAGATCAAATGCTGAAGCTACCTTTTGCACAAGGTCTGAATATGGCACATAACCTGTTACAAGACATCGTAAGCAAATTAAAATAACCTGCTATGACAAAGAGAAATAAAATCATCTACTGGATTTCCACCCTTTGGCTCGCATTAGGAATGGCGTCGACCGGCATAGTACAGCTCTCTAAAACAAAAGATGAAACAGACCTTATGACGCACCTGGGTTACCCCCTCTATCTTTTGACAATACTGGGTATCTGGAAAATTTTGGGTGTAATAGCATTGCTTATTCCTAAATTTACCCTGGTAAAAGAATGGGTCTATGCGGGCTTTTTCTTTGCTATGTCGGGAGCGATATTTTCATATATAGCAGTAGGCGATCCTGTAAGTAAAATATTTCCCCCGTTGTCGTTGCTGGCCCTGACTGTAGTGTCCTGGTATTTCAGGCCTCGCGCCTACGCTAAAGCTCCAGCGCCAGCGTATGGATAGAAAAATCATTTCAGTTAATCAATAAAATGAATAGCATGAATCCCAAGGTTGATTTCTATTTCAGTAAAGACAACAAATGGCAGAAAGAATTGAAACAATTGAGAGATATCGCTCTTGATTGTAGTCTGATGGAAGAATTGAAGTGGGGCTGCCCCTGTTATACCTTCGAAGGAAGCAATATTGTTTTAATACACGAATTCAAAGAATACTGCGCTTTCCTGTTTTTCAAAGGTGCTTTGTTAAATGATCCCAATGGTATACTCATCCAGCAAACGGAGAATGTACAGGGAGCACGCCAGATCCGGTTCACCAATGCCCGGGAGATAGCCGGGATGAAAGCCACTCTCAAAGCTTATATTTACGAAGCTATTGAAGTAGAAAAAGCCGGTTTGAAAGTGAAATTAAAAAAGGTCGCCGAATTCAAAGTTCCTGAAGAATTCCAAAAGAAACTGGATAAAAAACCCGCGCTGAAAACTGCTTTCAAGGCATTGACACCCGGACGGCAAAGAGCTTACCTCCTTTATTTTGCAGCACCCAAGCTATCCAAAACCAGGGAGTCGAGGATTGAAAAATACATGCCGCTAATCCTCAAAGGAAAGGGATTAAATGATTAGGACGTTTCAACACAGATAATATAAAGGTATGAGTACTAAAAAGAAGTTGTCTGCGTCACAACGCGAAGAACTATTTAAAGTATTGAAAACCCGTTTTGAGAAAAACATGAATCGTCATAAGGGTCTCGAATGGGCTAAAGTGCAGACAAAGCTGGAAGCAAATATTGACAAGCTGTGGTCGCTCGATGAAATGGAAAGGACCGGTGGTGAACCGGATGTTGT
Source organism: uncultured Chitinophagaceae bacterium (assembly GCA_965990355.1). Taxonomy (GTDB): domain Bacteria; phylum Bacteroidota; class Bacteroidia; order Chitinophagales; family Chitinophagaceae; genus Terrimonas_A. The sequence goes on along the minus strand of CBHEUU010000771.1, from coordinate 329 downwards.
TGGTTATGACAAAAAAACAGGTGAATACATTTTTTTTGATTGCTCAGCGGAAACTCCCAAGGACCGTAGAAACGTTTGCTATGATCATGAAGCCCTGGAATCAAGGAAAGAACATAAACCAAAAGACAGCGCTATTAATATGGCAGCGGAAATGGGAATTGAGATATTAACAGAAGAACAATACAGGGAACTGCAGAAGCTCGGAAATTTTGATACAAAAACATCGAGCTGGATAATAACACCTCCTGATATCAGGAAGCTTGGCGGTGCTCTTTTTGGAGATCGTCGTTACAATAATATTTTTGTGTATCACAATGGTGCATCTTCTT
>CBHEUU010000770.1:0-2470 GCA_965990355.1 uncultured Chitinophagaceae bacterium | reverse complement strand
ATAAAAAATAAAACAGCATGAAAAGAAAAATTGAAATAGCAGGATTCCTGGCCTTGTGTTGCCTGGTAATTGTGATGGCTATCCGAGCAGGAGAAACACATGTTGGATGTGATGAGTGCATGGCCGCTGTTCATCCGTCATCTGCCATTACCCCTTTGTCAGCTAAACGCTGATCACCGGCGCAGCAATCGCATCCGGATGTTCCTAAAACAACTAACGATGGGTATTCTTTATAGAATACCCATCGCTTTAATCAGGTTTCCGCAATCGATCATCCGCTACCCGTCATCTACTATCTGTCTGTCGGCACCGACAGATCATAACTTACAGCACCGGACCGATACTTGTATACAGTTGTTCTTTTGGGTTTTTTACCAGCAAGGTGGCGGCAATCAGCGCCACATCGAGTAGTGTCAGTATGTTCCTCATTGCTTATCGTTTTGTTTTATACTACAATCTGCCTGCCATGAACCCCTACCGGTAAGTTAAAAATGGCGCAGTTTTATGAGCACTCAGGCAGCTACTGTCCTTCTGTTCAGTCCTTTTACTACCTGACGGAAACGCTGCTCAGTCAATACATTTTCAGCAGAATTTAACAAAGCCTGGAAAATAAATTCCGGGGCTGTTGCTTCCACTTGTTTGAGCCAGCCGGTAATCTCCGGTACATTCAGACCACTCAGCATCCATTTATTTATTTGCGTAATAACGGGTGGTGGTATTTGCGACACGATCTGTATGGTGATCGCGACCAGCTCTTCATCTGAATAGTAACGCCAGAGTATTTTATTAAGCACGTCTTCCTCCAGCGACATGTGTTCCAGGTTGAAAACCAGGAAACGGGTAAACGACTGAGTGATCAATGAAGCCTGTGCTGCTTTTTCTGTAATAATGGGTGCCGCTTCATAAGCGGACAATGCTGCTTCCAGCGCTTCGCCCAATTCATGATCTTTTACATGCTCCTGTTCAAAAGTATCTGCAACCGAAGGCTCATATATTTTAACGGCAGGGAAAACAAAATTGTATTCACTGTGAGCATGCTTATCAAAAAGGAATATTACTTCACGGATACGGCTGATCGCCGCTGCAGCTTCTTCCACATTCCAGAAATCGGTGTGCTGCACCTGGGTAGCCGTGTGATACAAAAGAACTCTCAGTCCTTTATGTATCTGGTTAAACATGTTGTAGCGTTGCACAAAAAAAGTTTAAGGTTAATGATCAGACAAAAATGAACAAGGAACGGGCGAACAGCAAACAGGTGCGGGATGAACTGCCACATTTTTTTCACGAATTGCAAACGGGATAGGATCGGCACCGGCAAATCATCCGCTTATTTGATCAATTCATCCCTGCCAGGCTCAATTCAACTGGCAGAACTCCCATTTTGCGGGGCGATTAATTATATTTGGCCGCCATAAACACACACTTTGCCCCACCGGTTCTATATTTTTTTTCTTGTCTTGTTTTTATCCCGGCAATTGCACAGCCAGGATAGTAAACAGTATTCCTTTACGCATTACGGTCCTTCAAATGGACTGGCCTCCAACGAAACCGTTTCAGCAAAACAGGATGAGACCGGCTATATCTGGATCGGAACTAATAACGGACTGCAACGTTTCGACGGGTCTCGCTATATCACTTTCCGCAACCAAAAGAATGACACCACTTCTATTCCGCACAACCGTGTGCAACAGCTATTGTTTGACAAACAAAAAAAATTGTGGTTGATGACGGGCGATGGGAAAGTCGGCATTTTTGATACAAAATCATTTACCTATCAAGAAGTATCGGTGAAACTGCGGGAGGAAGGTGGTAAAATTGGTGAGAGAGGTCTTATACAAGATGAAGCGGGTAATCTTTTTATCATTTATGCACACCAGGAGTTGGTGATGCTGAATAAAGAAAGAACACAATTTTCCCGTGAATTTAATTTTATTCCTGTGCCTGATGATGCGAAAACCCTCAGCTTTGCGCATCAGCCAGGCACTTCCAATTACTGGATCGGCAGGACAGATGGATTCCTCGTTTACAATTCACAAACACGCCAGCTTAGCCACCCCGGTGGCAATAACCCGGGCAACCCGTTAGCAGAACGATTAGGGAAATTGGAGTTCCCGCATAATCTTTTTTTTGATAAGCAAAACCGCCTGTGGTTTGATTGCTGGATTGGGGGAACGCCCAGGATCTTCTTGTACGACCTGGCTAAAAAAGAACTTATACTCGACACTTATTCCCTCAACATCAGCGACTACCATGAAACCCGTGGCTACCTGCAACAGAAAGACGGCACTATCTGGATCCGCGGCCTTGGTGTGTTCGCAAAATACCTGGAAAAAGAAAAGAAATTCCAGAAGGTTGAAAACATCTATCACAATGAACAAAGCATATCCTTCGAGATCATCTTCGATTTTTTTGAAGACCGGGAAGAAAGCATCTGGCTTGCCACCAGTAATAATGGTGTGTCCCGCTTTGC
>CBHEUU010000769.1:0-2489 GCA_965990355.1 uncultured Chitinophagaceae bacterium | reverse complement strand
TGCCATTGGTTTGCCAACTCACCTGGCTGATGGAAGTCCTTTCCCGCTCCGTCATGCAATCATTTTTATTTCAGTGGTAGTGGTTCTTTTCACATTGGTAGGGCAGGGGCTTACCTTACCATGGCTGGTAAAATGGCTTCAAAAAAAACAGGAACCTTAGAATGGCATTTGATCTCCTGCTTCTCCGAACACATACTTATTAAACCATTCCCAGTTATGCCACACTGCGGCAAGCCGTTCTTTTGGTTTGTTGATGCCATGGCCAAATCCTTTGTACACGATCAGTTTGGAAGGTATTCTCCTGTCCTGAAGCCCTCTGTATAACTCGTATGCATTAGGAATCGGCACCCGCTTGTCAAATTCCCCATGCTGTATCAGGGTGGGAGTGCGGGCTTTGGTGATATTGGTCATGGGTGAAGTCTTCAGGTAAATATCCATGTCTTTCCATGGATCAGCTTTGAGATATTGCCGGGTAAAAGGAGTGATGTCTGTATTAACATAGTAAGTGACCCAATTGGAAATTCCGGCTCCTACAGAAATAGCTTTGAACATCGTGGTATTGGTTGTAAGGAATGCAGAGATATATCCACCCTGGCTCCAACCCATACAACCCATCCTGGCCGTATCAATAAAACCCTGTTTTTGCAAATACTCTACTCCACTTACCACATCCCACATATCACCTACACCAAGATTGCGGACATTCAGCGCTCTGAATTTTTCTCCATAGCCGGCGCTGCCCCGGTAATTCACCCGGAGTACTACTGCGCCTTTCTCTACCCATTGCACAATAGGGTAAACATAAGTGGGTGTTGGTTCAGGAAGATCAATGCCTGTTGGGCCACCATGTATCACTACCAGCAGCGGGTATTTCTTTTTGGGATCAAAGTTTCGTGGTTTCAACAACACGCCTTCGATCTTTGCACCATCCTTGCTTTTCCATTGTATCATCTCATTCACCGGCGTATTCCAGCCGGCAATCTGGTCGTTCACATTCGTGATCTTCCGGAGTGGTTGCCCCATCTCACTCCAATATACTTCAGAGAGATCAGCATAGTTGCGGCCTGATACTACAAACGCATTAGTGGTTTTGCAAAAATCTGTACTGTTTACCAGGTCAAGCGGTATATCGAGCGGGGTTAGTTTATCTGTGGCCGGATCTGCTATATACAGTTTTTGTTTACCATTTTGCAGCGCACTGATGATCAACCCATGCTTATTCCAGGCAGTGATAGATTTATTTTCATCAATGCTTTTACCGATCTCTGTGTTTTTGCCGCTGACCATGTCATACACCAGCAAACGGTTATTCAGATAAAAGAAGGAAGTAGTGTCTGCATTGGAAGCGCTATAGGCAAAGGCTTTTCCATCCGGCGCCCATCTTCCGAAATAATCCCCAACCGGACTTTTTACCACTGTCTTGATGGTTTTGGCAGCAACATCCAACAAAGCAATATCCGACGTGATGCCGGAATTGATCAACGGATCAGACTGCCTGTTAAAAGCGATTTGCTTTCCATCAGGGCTCCAGGAAAAACCAGTCACGGTAAAATTTCCTTCGGTTAACCTGCTGGCTTTGGGCAGCGACACGCATTCCTGTTTCAGGTTTTTCAACGTATCTGTTTTGCTGCTGTCTTTGGAAGTGTAGCAAGGCAATTGCCCGGCCAGCAATACTGAATCATAATTGAAGGGCAGCAACCACAAATGGCTTTGCCTGTATTCTTCTCCTTCCACGCCAAATGCACCGTATCGTTCTTTGATCGTTTTATCTTTTTTGCTCTCTGGTTCTGTTTTCACATAAGCGATCTGCTTTCCATCGGGGCACCATTCATAGCTGACAACACCATCCTCATCTTTAGTTACCTGTAATGCTTCGCCGCCCTTAACGGAAATAATATAGAGCTGGATCTTATCACCCCGGTCAGCAAGAAAACTTACAAACCGGCTATCGGGAGAAAAGCGGGCAGAGAAACTACTGCTTTTGGAAGTTCTTGTGAGTTGCACCGGTTCTTCGCCCTGCTGTGCCATCCATATTTCGGAATCATAACTATTATTGGTCCAATCGGTACTTGAAACGGAGTATATCACTGTTTTCCCATCAGGGGATATCTGAGGGCCACCTGCACTTTTGAGGCTGATCCATTTTTCGAAAGAGATGGAAGCATTGTTTTGAGCATGGTTGTCATTTAGAAGAAGCAACAATGCAACAAGTAAATATAGTATCCTCATAAGCGTAGATTTTTCCTAAAATAAGCAATTATGTGTCGTGGAAAAAACGGAAAACTCTGCTAAAAACCCTTGTCATACGATAAGCACGCAGGTAATTTTGATTTACAAAATAATACTACCATGAAACAGAAAAATCCCTTTCTATCCGGTAAAGGATATGTGCAACGATCATAGCTAAACATCGACAAAATCTGCTGACAAGTTTTATAAGCAAGATTTAAAGTTAGCTTTTTTCAACAAAAACAAGGTTTCAAAATAGG
>CBHEUU010000768.1:0-2491 GCA_965990355.1 uncultured Chitinophagaceae bacterium | reverse complement strand
AATGTCATCAGCAATATGGGTGATGAATGAGAAACAAAACACCAGGCCACCATGGCAAGACTTATGATGTAACCCAGCGAACCAATGATCATCAGTTTTTTTCTTCCCAACCTGTCGATCAGGTAAAGGCCTGCAAAAGTGAACAGGAGATTTGTACCACCAATTGCAATAGAATTCAACAATGAATCAGCAGTACCCAGTCCGATACGGGTAAGGATTTCCGGTGCATAGTAGAGGATAAAATTGATGCCGGACAATTGGTTAAAAAATGCAACAAGAAAAGCCAGCCAGATGATATTGCTGTTTTTTCTGCTGAAGAATTCTGTTCCGGGTGATGCAACAGACACTTTCCGGTTGCTTTCGATCATGGTTTCCATCTCGGCATCCGGATCTGCAATACCCATCAATTCTAATGTTTCCCTTGCCTTGCCCTGGTCACCTTTTTTTGTCAGCAGCCAGCGCGGGCTTTCTGGTACTCCGATCACCAGCAGTGTATATATAATAGAAGGGATCGCCAGTACACCCAGCATCCAGCGCCAATCATTTTCGCCGCCAACCCCCTGGAGAAAGTAGTTGGAAAGAAATGCCACCAGGATACCAAACACAATATTGAATTGATACATAGCGCCGAGCCTTCCGCGTGTAGCCGGGGTGGATATTTCAGATATATAAGTAGGCGCGACCACTGAAGAAACGCCGATACCCACTCCACCCAGAAAACGGAAAAAAGAAAATGTATAAGGGTCCTGGGCCAGTGCCGAACCTATTGCAGAAATGGCAAACAGTACGCCGATCCAGAGCAGGATCTTTTTCCGGCCAAACCTTTCAGTGGGGAATCCGCCAAAGACAGCCCCGAAGAGTGTGCCCCATAAAGCCATTGACATAATAAAGAACCCATGAAAAAGAGGAGAAGTGTGCCAGAGTTGTTTGATCGGCAAATTGGCGCCGGAGATCACCACTGTATCAAATCCAAAAATGAACCCGGCAAGCGCGGCCACAAGAGACCATTGAAAAATTTTCGTTCGAAACATATAGCAGCTCGTTTATGATTGTAAATGTAGCCGCCGGCTGATGCCTTGCCTTCAAGGTTTGTTTCAAATACTTTAGGATTTGTACGTTTTTTAAAAGAAAGCATAATCTAGCTGATAATGAATATATTAAATTTTATTAAAATAAAAAATGTGCATGCAGTTTTTAAGATTTGTAACAGTTTATTTAAAAATTGTTCGGAAAAAATATCAACTTCAGTTCATATTTGCACAAATTGATTGCGCTGCCAGTATCAGCTTTCGTGACAATCTTGCTAGAAAAACTATTAGAGTAATTAAATTTACAGAATAAAGGAATAGAGGTGATAAGAGGGTAAGTCTTTTAGACAACAGAAAATGTTTTACCTTAGTTTGCAAGGCAATTATCAAGCCTGATAATGTAAAGGAATGATAACATGTTAGAGGTTTAGCTCCGCACCAAGTTTAATAAGTAAAGAAAATCGGTATCTCATGCTACTCCTAATGGATATTTTACCTGGACATTGGTATCTGCTCCTATCCGAGTCAACTCCCCGCTATCACAAAAACTATAAAACTCCTTTTCCGAAATAATCAAATGATCCAGTAGAGGAATATTCAGAAAGTGGCTTGCATGTTGTAATTTTTCCGTTACCGCACGGTCGGCACAGGATGGAGTGACACGCCCAGACGGATGGTTATGAACCACGGCAATCGCAGCTGCTCTTTTATGCAACGCGAGACTGTATACCTCTGCCGGGTCGATGAGCACAGAGCGTAAGGTACCCAACCCTACTAACTCAAGGTGACGAATGACATGCACCTGATCCAGACAGAGCACCCAGAGATGTTCACGACCACGGTCCATTTTGCTGGCACGGCGTAGAATAGGTTGTAAGATGCTGAAAATATCGAAGGAAGATTGGACGTGAATTCTTTGGTGAGGGCGAAGACGGATGGTCATAGGAAGAGCTTTGAAGTGAAAGAATTTTAATTTCTTATTTATTGTGGTTCATAAATCGATACTGAATAATAGGAATTAAAAAAATCAGACCTAAAATTAAATAAATTATTTCACAATTCTACTTATAAGTAGAATCTTTTTAGGTGTTATTTATAAGGAGATATCTTTTTAACTTAATTCTATGAAAGGAAAGAAAAATACCAAACAAGCTCCATTAGATCCAAACATTCAATTGGAAAATTTAGGCAAACGATTACGAGATTTAAGACAAAAAAAAGGGTACACAAGTCTTGAAATTTTCGCGTATGAACATGGATTTGGGAGAGCTCAATATGGAAGATATGAGTTAGGGCAAGACTTGCAATTCACAACTTTGGTACGTTTGGTAAATTGTTTTGAAATGTCTTTAGCCGATTTTTTTGCTGAAGGATTTAGTGACTGAAATAACTACTTAGCCTTATAACCACCAACTGTAATCAAATGAAGCTTACCATTTTTTATTCATGGCAGGACACTACTG
>CBHEUU010000767.1:0-2491 GCA_965990355.1 uncultured Chitinophagaceae bacterium | reverse complement strand
ATGGATAAGGCAGGGAATTTTTATACGGAGAACCTCCGTAGGGCAAAAGCCCAGGATACCTATATCCTGAAAGGTGGTGAAGAAGAAACCTTTGAGCCTCATTTTACCTGGCATGGCTTCCGCTTCATTAAAGTGGAGGGTTATCCCGGCGAATTAAAACCTGAAAACTTTACTGCCGTTGCTTTGTACTCCGACATAAAACCAACAGGCAGCTTCTCTTCTTCCAATGCATTGATCAACCAGTTGCAGCATAATATTGAATGGGGCCTGAAAGGTAATTTCCTGGATGTTCCAACCGATTGCCCACAAAGGGATGAACGCCTCGGATGGACCGGCGATGCACAGGTCTTTTCCCGTACAGCTTCCTTTTTACGGGATGTTGACAACTTTTTTACCAAATGGATGAAGGATGTGGCTGCAGACCAACTGCCGAATGGCAGTGTGCCACATGTTATCCCGAATGTACTGGGCAATCAAGGTGGCAGCGCCGGCTGGGCAGATGTATCCACCATTATTCCCTGGAACATGTACCTCGCTTATGGAGATAAAAGGATCCTGGAAAACCAATATCCTTCTATGAAAGCATGGGTGGATTTCATGACCAGTCAAAGCACCAACCATCTATGGAATAAAGGAGGTCATTTTGGCGACTGGCTGTTTTACAGCACCAATGATGACCGCGACGGCAGCTCGGCTATTACCGACAAATACCTGATCGCGCAATGCTTTTATGCCTATTCCACGCAACTGTTGATCAAGACCGCTAATGTATTGGGTAAATCTGAAGAAGCAGCTACTTACACTGCTCTTCTGGATAAGATCAAAGATGCTTTTACAAAGGAATACACTACACCCAATGGAGCTACTCTAAGTAATACCCAAACTTCTTATGTGCTGGCCCTGCACTTCGACATGCTGCCCGAATCTCTGCGACAACAGGCAGCGGACAGGTTGGTCAGGAATATCAAACAATACAATACACACTTAACTACCGGGTTCCTGGGCACACCCTATCTCTGTCATGTGCTCAGCCGCTTCGGATATACTGATGTGGCTTATGCCTTGTTGTTGCAGGAAAGCTATCCGTCCTGGTTGTACCCCGTAAAAATGGGCGCTACTACCATCTGGGAGCGTTGGGATGGCACTAAGACTGATGGCAGTTTTCAAACTGCTGATATGAACTCGTTCAATCACTATGCGTATGGAGCCATCGGCGATTGGATGTACCGGGTGATGGTAGGCCTCGATACTGAAGAGGGAGCCGTTGGATATAAAAAGATTACTATTAAGCCCCATATCGGTAAAGGTTTTACGCAGGCTGCAGCCAGTTATCTTACCCGCTATGGAAAGTTGTCTGCCGGCTGGAAGACCGATAACAATAAATTACTGCTGGATATAGAAATTCCGGCCAACACAACAGCTACTATTTATATACCTGCTACGGATGCCAGTGAAGTGATGGAAAATGGCAGTGCCTTAACTGCTTCCAAAGACATCCAGGTAACCGGTAAGGAAAAAGAATATGTGGTGCTGAAGGTTGGCTCTGGTACATATCAGTTCAGTACGTTATGGAAAGCGCAGAAATAAAGGCTGACATAAACAAGATCACTCTCTTTCCGAGCGCTTCCAACTAAGTATTACAGACGGGATACAATACTATCCCAAAGATTGATTCTGGCATTCAATGCATCGGTCACGGCATCCGTTGCTTCTTTCCAATATTCAGTATTGTCTCCGCATAGATGTTTGGTCATCTCATATGCCAAATGAGAGTGATGATCGCCATCCACTTCTATATGTCGTTCAAGATAATATTGAAAAATAGTCGCAGAATTTGTTGTGTGCTTATTTAAATCTCTCACAAAAGAGATAAACATACCTGGTATCAGGTCTTCTCTTCCGAACGTAAAAACCGCAGCAATAACATGAGGTTTTCCGGTATTAATTGTTTGAAAAGTATTCGAGACAAATGCTGTAATAGCGTCATTGACATGCGAATGTTGTAATGCCGATTCAATACGTTCACCACCAACAATATTTTCGATAAATCTATTTATTAGTTCGAGATTGCACCCGGTCTGCTTCATTGCCTGTAAATACAGTTCAAAATGGCTTACCCGATTACCCTGCTGATCTATATCGCTTTCCTCTCCTGTTACGATTTCGTTGATCAAGTAACGGGTTGAGGCATCACCAATTGGCACCCACGGCACATCGACGCATGTAAGATGTTTTTGTAATGATTTAAGCAAAGACATGAAGTCCCAAACTGCAAATACGTGGTGCTCCATAAAAAGCCGTAAATCTTCGATGGAATCAATTTGAGCGTACAACGAGTGATTTACGAGTTTATCACGTAAGGGCTTAACATCATCTTGTAGTTGTTGGATTTGGGTTTGCATCGGAATAAAGTTAGACGAAGGTATATATTCATGAAGAAACAAAATCAATAACGTGCTGCCAGTTTAATAGCTAAATGCAAAATTTGGCA
>CBHEUU010000766.1:0-2507 GCA_965990355.1 uncultured Chitinophagaceae bacterium | reverse complement strand
ATTATACCTGATTTTGTTGTCTAAATATAACATTGAACATTGATTATTGAGTGTTGATTATTGGATATTTTTTGACCGGCGTAGAATATTCAATAATCAACACTCAATAATCAATGTTCAATAGAGATCAGTATGCTCTTGCAAACAACACCCGCTGTGTTGAGGGTTTACCCGTAAGGATACATATTCCTTGTTCTGCAACATTATTCAGCGGTATGCAACGGATGGTTGCTTTTGTTTTTTCCTTGATCGCTTCTTCTGTTTCAGGTGTTCCATCCCAATGTGCAGAGATAAAACCGGCCTTTTCATCCAGGAGTTTTACAAACTCATCCCAGGTATTGGCTGGTGTGATATGTTCATCCCTGTAAGTTTTGGCTTTATGGAACATGGCATGTTGTATATCCAGCAACAGTCCGTCCACATATTGCGCAATACCGTCAAGCCCTCCTGTCTTTTTTTCTTTGGTATCCCTGCGTGCTATTTCCACTACATTTTTTTCCAGATCGCGTGCGCCTAATGCTATCCGAACAGGCACACCTTTCATTTCGTATTCGGCGAATTTCCAGCCTGGTCTTGCATTGTCACTGTCGTCATATTTAACACGCACACCAAGATTCTTCAGTTGAGAAGTGATCTCAGCAGCTTTTGCATCAATCAGTTTTTTCTGATCATCTCCTTTATAGATCGGCACGATCACCACTTGCAGCGGTGCCAGCCTTGGTGGCAATACCAGTCCGTCATCATCACTATGCGCCATTACCAGTGCGCCTATCAAACGCGTGCTCACTCCCCAGCTGGTAGCCCACACGTATTCCTGCTGGTTTTCTTTATTGGAAAACTTCACATCAAATGCTTTGGCAAAATTCTGCCCAAGGAAATGCGAAGTGCCGGCCTGCAATGCTTTACCGTCCTGCATCAATGCTTCAATGCAATAAGTGTCTTCTGCACCTGCGAAACGCTCATTCGGAGACTTCACTCCTTTTATTACCGGCAACGCCATAAAGTTCTCCGCGAAATCGGCATACACATCCAGCATTCTCGTTGTTTCTTCCACTGCTTCTTCACGGGTGGCATGAGCAGTATGTCCTTCCTGCCATAAGAATTCTGCCGTGCGGAGAAAAAGACGGGTACGCATTTCCCATCTTACCACATTAGCCCACTGGTTGATGAGGAGGGGCAGATCGCGGTATGACTGTATCCAATCTTTATACGTATTCCAGATAATGGCTTCGCTGGTAGGCCTGATCACCAGTTCCTCTTCCAGCTTGGCTTCAGGATCAACTATCAGCTTTCCTTTATTGGCCGGGTCAGCTTTTAGCCTGTAATGGGTAACGATAGCACATTCTTTGGCAAAGCCTTCTGCATTTTTCTCTTCGGCCTCAAACAGGCTTTTGGGAATAAACAGGGGGAAATAAGCATTCACGTGGCCGGTGTCTTTAAACATTTTGTCCAGCACATCCCGCATGTTTTCCCATAAGGTATACCCATAAGGCTTGATCACCATACAGCCTCTTACAGCAGAATAATCTGCCAGGCTGCCTTTAATGACCAGATCATTGTACCATTGGGAATAATCCTGTTCCCTGGAAGTAATTTCTTTACTCATATAGTCCTAATTATTATGTTGTTCCTGTTAGTTAATTACCGGGCCGGACAGGCTGTAAAAATCTTTAAATTATCATTAACAGCCGACCACATACTATTTTACACCGGCGAGCGTAACTTCGGTACACAAACGTTTGCGTAAAATTTAAGTCGCACAAAAGTAGTAACTTCGATTTTAAACTTAATAAACCCTTTGCCATGAGACTATATATTTTATTCCTGGCGCTGGCAGCCCTTACCTTAGGTAGTTGCACCACTGCTTACAAAACCGGTCAAACACCTGATGATGTATATTATTCCCCTGTACGCCCGCAGGATGAATATGTTGTAACAGAACAACAGGACGACCGTTATTACGGCGGCAACCAGGATTATTATACAGACAGGTATCTCAGGATGCGCCTGGCCAATCCTTACCGTTGGTCAGCCCTTGATGATTACTATTTCAATAATCCTTACGCATATAATTATTACGGCACATACAATAACTGGTATAGCCCATGGAACAATTACTGGGCATGGAACAGCTACTGCAACCCGTATTATATCAGCCCGATTATCATCAAGAACCCTGTCCGTTATCAGCAGGTACCCAGCAGGGCTGTGGTATTCAATCCAAAGAGTTATTTGAACAACGCCCCACAGACCAGCTCGACCAATTTCAAAAACAATTCTGGAGGCGGTGGATATTATTATAATCCGAGCTATAATAACGGCGGTGGCAGCACCCGTTACAACAACAGCAATAATAGTTCCCGGAATTATAACTACTCCAATTCGAATTCAAACAGCAGTAACAACAATAGCCGTAGTACACCGAGCAATTCAACTCCTACCCGCAGCTATACTCCATCGTCGAGCAGCAGTTCTTCTTCGAGCGGACGTAGCAGCAGTAGCAGTAG
>CBHEUU010000765.1:0-2511 GCA_965990355.1 uncultured Chitinophagaceae bacterium | reverse complement strand
ATGAATTGGTGGGTGAATCCTGATTCATTCTCTCAACTGCCTGCGCTTGAACTACCTTACGATCAGAATTCCCTGACAATTGAATTTTCTACCATGACTTTTCAAAGCAGTTATGGTGTTTTTTATAAACTGGAGGAACTGGATGAGGACTGGCGATTATCCAGGCAATTCCACCAGGCAGTATACAATTATTTGCCACCCGGCACATATACATTCAAGGCTTATTGCACCAATGCCGAGGGTGTTCGCTCGAAGAATATAGTAGAAATGAAGATCAGGATAAAACCACCTTTCTGGAAAACCTGGTGGTTTCTCGGCATACTGGCATTGGCCGGGGTTTGCGTATTGTATTGGCTGGATAAAGTGCGCATGCAAAAGATCAGGGCTACTGAAAGCATCCGTACGCGTATAGCCACCAGCCTCACGGAAGATATGAGCAATTCACTCAGCAGTATCAATATTTCCAGCGAACTGGCAAAAGCAAAAATGGACACAGACAGACAACGAACCAAGGAATACATTAGCCAGATCAGCGAAACCAGCAGCCGGATGGTACAGGCCATGTATGATATGGTGTGGAGCATCAATCCCAAAACCGATACAATGGCTGATACCATCGAGCGGATGAAAGTTTTTGCAGGTGAAATCGAAAGTCTTTACCAGATCAATATCGGTTTTGATATAGATCAGGGTGTGCGGGGACTGCAACTGGATATGGAGCACCGGTATGAACTGCTTTCCGTGTATAAAGAAGCTGTCACTAATGCCGGTAAACATTCAGGTGGCAAACTGGTGGAAGTAAGCATCCGCTATCGCAAATCCAAACTGAGGATGATGAGTGTGGATGACGGCAAAGGATTCATGATGGATAATGTAGCAATGATGGGACGCGGCCTGAGCGATATGAGAAGAAGGGCTTCTGCAATCAATGCATCATTTTATATAGAATCGGAGATCAATACAGGGACGATTGTAAAAATGGAAATACCAGTTTGAGTCGGGAGTCTGTAGTTCACTTCCCGCTGTGTCACCCCGGACCAGGTTGAGTGAGCGTGCAAGTATAGTTAGCTAAGATCCGGGGTCCCCTCGATATCGCAGTACTTTTAATATATTCAGATAACCATTCCTTCAGCATGAAAACACTTTTCTTACAGTGGAGACCCCGGATCTTAGTTTCATTCAAATTGAAAGCTAACTAAGCCTGGTCCGGGGTGACATTGGAAGTGAACTACAGACTCCCAACTCTATTTGCCCATCCACTTCTTAAACTCCGTCACCTTCTCCCTGCTCACAATCGCTTCTTTATCCACTGAAGGATTCAGATGAAGGATCAAACGGTTTCCGAAATAATCATGTATCTGGTCGATGCTGTTTACAGAAACATAAAAGGAGCGGCTGATGCGGAAATATCTTTCAGGGTCGAGCATGTCTTCCAGCTCATCCATGATATAGTCCACTACGAATTTTTTGTTGTCGGTTGTTTTGAAGAAATTAAGACGGCCATCGCTGTAGAAGTAAGCGATATCATTTACTTCTATGCTCACGAGTTTCTGTGCGTGTTTAACGAGGAAGCGTTTGCGGTACTCTTTCGGCTGCAGTTTTTCCTGGAGCTGTTTTACCAATCCTTCCACGTTCAGTGGGTCCCTGCCGGCCATATTGCCATAAAGGGTTTTCATTCCCCTGAATTTTTCAAGGGCACCGCGGAGATCTTCTTTTTGTATGGGTTTAAGCAGGTAATCCACACTGCTCACTTTAAATGCCTTCAGGGCATATTCGTCATAAGAAGTAGTGAAGATGACCGTGCTTTTAATGGTGGTGCGGTCAAATATTTCAAAGCTTTGTCCATCGGCGAGTTCGATGTCCATCAGGATCACATCAGGACTATCATTACTTTCCAGCCAGTTCACAGAAGAACGGATGCTGTCTGTAACGCCCACCACTTCTGCAGCAGGTTCAATGGTGGCAAGGGTTTTCTGGAGCTTTTTTGCTGCCAGTTCTTCATCTTCAATGATAAGCACTTTCATAATAGAATGGTTTTGATGAAACCAAGATACTTATCAAACTTTCCGGGATAAACCTGTTCCAGTTGGCCTGTGATTAGCCCTGCATGAATTGTTTTTTTTATGTATGAGCTGGCGGCTAACCCTGGATAAGGGGAACGGCCACGGCAAATTCCTTTCCATCATCCCTTACGGTGATGTCTTCCTGCTTCATGAGCCGGTATTTGTTTACAATATTGATCAGCCCGACCTTATTGGATGATACCATGCGTTCTTTACGCTGCAGGTTATTACTTACCAGCAGCTTTCCGCTGTTGGTGGTCATGATCAGTATTTTCAGCGGCTGATCTTTCAGGATCATATTGTGCTTTACAGCATTCTCCACCAGTATCTGGAGTGTGAGTGGCGGCAGCAGGTACACCAGGAAGCGTTCATTGATCCGGACTTCCATTTCCAGTCCATCGCCGTAGCGGGTTTTCAGCAGGTGGAAATAAGAATAAATGAATTGCAT
>CBHEUU010000764.1:0-2518 GCA_965990355.1 uncultured Chitinophagaceae bacterium | reverse complement strand
AGGGAACTTGAACAAACCGATTCATTCACTAATACAAATACCGTTACACTATGAACTTTTCTATTCAACAGGTTTTAGAAAATGAAAAAGCGATTTTACTTCCAATAACCGAAGCCGACTTTGATGAGATATATGCAGTAGCATCCGATCCCAAAGTATGGGAACAGCATCCCAATAAGGACCGCTGGAAAAAGGATGTTTTCCAAAACTATTTTGAAGGAGCCGTCCAAAGTAAGGGGGCATTTAAGATCATGGATAAAGCAACCGGGGAAACTGCAGGCAGCACCCGCTTCTATGATTATGATGAAAAAGACAACAGCATTGTAATAGGTTATACATTTTATGCAACAAAATTTTGGGGAACCGGCTTTAATCCTTCTATTAAAAAACTAATGCTGGATTATATCTTTCAGTATGTGGACAAAGTGTATATCCACGTAGGAGCTACAAATATCCGTTCTCAAATAGCTGTTGGCAGGTTAGGCGCAATCAAGATAATGGAGAAGACCGTTGCATATCATGGGGAACCACCAAAACTTAATTTTATATACGAACTACCGAAGGAATCCTGGTTTGCTAAAGCCAGTAATTAAGAATTGAAGAAATCATTTATTAAATTGCCCATTAAATAGAATATATAAAAGAGATGACTGGAAATGATAAAATCGAAATAAAAAAAGCCGGACCGGAAGACCTGGAACAGCTCCAGGCTATTGCACGGCAAACCTTTTTTGAAACCTATTCTGCCCACAATACAGAAGAGGACATGCGAAAATACCTTGAGGTGGATTTTGGAGCATCAAGGCTGAATGCTGAGTTGCAAAACCCCGATTCTCAATTTTATCTGGCTTCTTTAAACGGAAAAATAATCGGTTATTTGAAGTTGAATTCCGGTAAGGCCCAAACAGAACTGAAAGACAGCAATGCATTGGAAATAGAACGCATTTACGTTTCAAAGGATTTTCATGGAAAGAAAATAGGCCAGTTATTATATGAAAAAGCCTTTGAAATCGCAAAGGACTCAAAGGCCAGTTATCTATGGTTGGGCGTTTGGGAAGAAAACCCGAAGGCAATACATTTTTATCAAAAGAACGGGTTCGAAGAGTTTGGGAAACACGTTTTCAGGTTAGGTAATGATGAGCAAACAGACCTGTTGATGAAGAAACCCTTATATTAAATATTCATACCGCCCGATAGTAATTTTGAAGGATAACCCTGATTCATTAACCCGCCCAGCAATTAACGCACGTGATTATTCCCGACTTAATTAAACAAATCGCTGATAAAATAAAAGACCTTCCTGATCAAACACAATTATCTATTGGAATTGTCAATAATAGGGATACCAATTTCTGTGGAATGATCAAGAGGAATGGCGCTATCGATCAACTGGATAATGCTGATTCTGCGTTTGAGATCAGTTCGGTTACGAAAAGTTTTACCGGCAATGTATTGGCCCGGTTGGCAATTGCCAAAGAGATACAGTTGGATGACCTCATCCAACAATTCCTCCCCTTTCCTTTACCTGGTAATCCTCCCATAACATTAAAACAACTCGCCTTACATACTTCCGGCTTGCCAAAATTACCTGCAGGTTTCGAATCGCAACCCGGCTACAATAAGAACAATCCTTATAAAAGCTATACAGAAGAAAGCCTGATCAGCTACCTGACCCAACATCTTCAGGTTGATTTTCCACCTGGCAGCAGCTATCAATATTCCAATCTTGGCGCAGGGTTATTGGGATATATTCTTTCAAGGATTGAAAAAGCCCCGTTTGCAAAGATTGTTGCTGAAAAGATCTTTATTCCATTGGGAATGGATAATTCCTGTTTTGATGCAAACGATGTAAACACTGAATTAGTAAAGGGCATAGATGAAGATGGCAATATATGCCAGCATTGGGATGGCGGAATTCTTGATGGCGGCCTTGGCATTATTTCTACTGCAAAAGACCTGCTTAAGTTTGCAATGAATGCTGCTGATAAAATGGATGCAGCAGCAAATCTCCAGGCAGAGACAAATTTTGAAGTAGATCCCGGGCTTAAAACAATTCTTGGCTGGGGTGAAAGAAAAACAGGAAACGTACTGATTCAAGGCATCAATGGAGGTACACAGGGGTCTGCGGCTTCGATCATGTTGAACCGTGAGAAGAACATTTCTATTGTAGTTCTATCAAACATTAACCCCGCCTGCTACATGGACGTTATTTACCCAATAATCAAACACACACTGGTAGAAATCTCAAGCAAAAACAACGATCCTCATTAACTTTGACATCTATGAATGCCGGTATATTTATAAGCAGCACATCTTTTTTAGATAATACTTTCTTTAAAAAAACTGTTATACTTATAACCGAATACAATAAGAACGGGGCAACAGGATTTGTGATCAACAAATTATTTCCCCGGCGGCTTAATGAACTGGAAGAATTCAAAGACAGCATTCCTTTTCCTTTGCATGATGGCGGACCCGTAGACAGGGAGCATCTTTTCTTTGTGCACCAACGGCCTGA
>CBHEUU010000763.1:0-2525 GCA_965990355.1 uncultured Chitinophagaceae bacterium | reverse complement strand
CGGCGACAAGGTGAAGTTCCACGTCCTGCGGGGTGGCAAGCAGGTTGTGCTGGACAGTGCAGCTACCGGTATCGTTTCAAAACAAGGAAATACCACTATCATCAATCTTAACAACCAACTGGCTTATGAAGGCGCTGACAATCTGAAAGAAGAAACAACGTATTATAATACTGTTATAACAGGAAAAGGAAATCAATATCAGCTCGTATTACCGGATGGCTCCAGGGTGTGGCTGAATGCAGCTTCCTCACTTCGCTTCCCAACGAAGTTTTCTGAGCAGGAAAGAGTAATAGAACTAACAGGCGAAGGTTATTTTGAAGTAGCAAAAGATAAAAGCCGGCCTTTTAAAGTGCTGCTACCCCGGAATACCGGTGAAGAAGCCACCACCGCAATAGAAGTATTGGGCACACATTTTAATATAATGGCCTACCAGGATGAAGCAAACATAAAAACCTCTTTACTGGAAGGAAGTGTAAAAGTCATTAAAACTAACGACCATACACGCTCAGCCTTATTGCAACCAGGTCAACAGGCCCTTATACCCTTTGGGAACAATCCTACAAAACCTGACAATGTTATCCGTGTTGTTTCGGCCGATGTAGAAGAAGCAGTGGCCTGGAAAAACGGGTATTTTCAATTTACTGATGCGTCTATCACCACTGTTATGCGCCAGGTATCGCGCTGGTATAATGTGGAAGTAGTGTACAATGGCGATGTTCAGCAGGAAGTATTCAGTGGCAGTATTCCGCGGAAGGCCAGCATTGCACAGCTTATTAAAATACTTGAATTAACGAAAACAGTAAAGATCACTATTGAAGGAAGAAAACTTATTGCAGCTCCTTATCCGGCATCTTAATAAATCATTATAGCCGTATTCTGTGAAACAATTGGTTTGTCCGAAAAAAAACCGGAGGTGTTAACGGCACCCCCGGAATAAAGTTCGGGTAAACCCTGTATGAACAACCGTATTAAAAATTGATCACTTAACAAGCAAAACCCAAACAAAACAAAGGTATGCAACTACATGCTTTTGGCAAAAGCCGTATAAAAACGGTTTTTGTCACTCACCAAACATTGCTCGCAATGAAGCTTACTGCTATACTCCTGTTTCTTGCCTTTCTGCATGCAGGAGCAAACACAAATGCACAGAAAGTGACGCTGTCGGAAAAAAATGTGTCCCTCCGGCAGGTGTTCAAGGTTATTGAGAAACAAACAGGCTACAGCTTTTTTTACAACAACCGTGTCCTTCAAGGGGCAAAGAAAGTGGACATCAATGTAAAGGAGGCCTCCCTGCAGGAAGCATTGGACCTGTGTTTTCAGCATCAGCCCCTCACCTATGTTATCCAGGACAATGTGATCATTGTAAGTGCCACCAAAAAAGAAGAGCAGGACCGAAAACAGTTGCCTTCTTACATCTTGCTGAACATTACAGGAAAAGTTACCGATGAAGACGGCAACCCATTGCAAAGTGTATCTGTAATTGTACAGGGAACATCAAAAGGCACTACCACCAATACAGATGGAAGCTTCACGTTGAATGGCGTAAATGAAACCGCTACCCTGCAATTTTCTTATGTAGGTTATACCACTCAACTCGTTGCTGTTAAAAACAATGCAACCATCAATGTAATACTGCAAAAAGAAAGCAAGCTGGAAGAAATGGTAGTAGTTTCTTATGGTGTTCAGAAGCGAAGGGAAATTGTAGGCGCAGTAGCTGAATTGAAAGCGAAAGAATTGAAAGATCAGCCGGTAGGTACTTTTGCCGAGAGATTACAAGGCAAATTGCCGGGTGTACAATTAGGACAAACCAATGGCCGCCCGGGTCAGGGTATGAGCTTCCGCATCCGCGGTGCAGCTTCCATTACAGCCGACAATTACCCGCTCATTGTGCTTGACGGTTTGCCGATCACAGGCTCTCCCGATGGTATTAATAACATTAATCCCGATGAAATAGAAAGTTTCACTGTACTCAAAGATGCTTCTGCAACTTCTTTATACGGATCCAGGGCAGCCAATGGAGTGATCATGATCACTACCAAAAAAGGAAAGGCGGGCGCAGTGAAAATAGATGTCAATGCCTATACAGGCCTGGCCACGGCTATGAAAAACCTGAAGCCTGAAGTAATGAATGCTACCGAACTCGCTACTTACATGAAAGGGTTTTATGAAGATAAAATACTTTATGAAGGCTATACCGGAGGCGTTCCTGCCGAATACCAGAACCCTGAACAATATGGAGAGGGCACAGACTGGTATTCACTTTTGTTGCGGAATGCACCCGTTCAGAACTACAGCATATCAATAAATGGCGGTAACGATAAAGCATCTCTTAGCGTAGTGGGCGGATTTTTTAACCAGGATGGTATTCTTAAAAATACCGGTTATAAACGTTTCTCATTGCGCATCAATGCAGACTTTAATATCAACAAGTCCATCAAACTGGGCGCCAGCCTCGCTCCGAGCCTGCAACTGGAACACAACAACCGTCAGGGCACCAGTTTTAATTTCGATGGTCAGCGAAACAT
>CBHEUU010000762.1:0-2538 GCA_965990355.1 uncultured Chitinophagaceae bacterium | reverse complement strand
TGCTGATGGATTGAATGCTCATTTGCCGCTGCACTACATTGCGGCTGGCGGAAACAGTAACATTACCCAGCATGCTCTGGCGCAACGGCAGGAAAAGAAAAATGCTGGTATCACTTCCCAGCCTGAACTGCAAACTGCTATTATGATAGCCGATAGCGCTGGCCATAAGCGTATAATTACCTGCAGGAAGATTCAATTGCAACCTGCCTGAACTGTCGGCTTCCAGTTTTTGTTGTTGCAAACGGAGCGAAGCATGGGGTATGGGAACACTGGAATCACCGGACACATGAACATTCAGCCGGTATGATTGGGATAATCCGGCAGAACTGGTCAATAGCAGAAAAATAAATGTAATTCCGGGACACAGCAGATATGGCAGTTTCAGGGCATTCATCGGCAAATTAACTTTATCACATTATGGCAGCTCAGGAAACCCTCAGAGTAGTAAGTTGGTATTCAATTCTTCTCTAAGATAAGGGAAAACACCGAATCATAAAATGGTTAATGTCCTATAGGTTTAGCGGCCAGTAGCCTCGCCCGAGAAGCTTTTCATCACTTGATCTTTATAATTGATACTTACCGGAATAACTTTTTGATCGGATAGCACCAGTTCCCCGGTCCTTACGATCCTGATTTTACTGACAGAAACGATATAGGACTTATGTGTGCGGATAAATTGGGAAACCGGCAGCATTTCTTCCAGCTTTTTCATGGTAAGATGCACCAGGTATTGCCGCTGGGTTGTAAAGATCTTCATATAATCCCTGGACCCTTCGATATAAAGAATGTCTGAAAAAGCAATTTTTAATAAGCCTTCTTTTTCTTTCACCACGAGATGGTCGTTCGTATTTGCTCCTGGTTCCTCTTTGAGGGCAACCGGCATTGCCTGTTTCACTTTGTTTACCGCCTGTAAAAAACGCTCGTAGGAAAATGGTTTTAAAAGATAGTCCACTACATTCAGTTCATACCCCTGCAAAGCATACTCTGCATAAGCGGTGGTAAAAATTACTTTGGGAGGATTGGTCAGTGTTTTTAAAAAAGTTACACCATTCACCAGTGGCATTTCAATATCAAGAAATACAAGGTCTACCTGGTGCTGTTCCAGTTTGGCAAAAGCTTCCATGGCATTGCGGCATTTAGCTACCAGCGTAAGACCTTCGGTTTGCAGGATGTATTTTTCCAGTATCTGCTGTGCTATTACTTCATCGTCTGTTATCAGGCATCTGATCATTTCGTCAATGCTATTTTCAGGTTAACGGTATACTTGGTTTCATCATGGGATATTTCCAGTTCATGGCGGCCGGGGTAGTATAATGCCAGCCGCTTCCGTACATTTTCTATTCCTACGCCGCCATATTTTGTTTTTTGTTGCGGCGTGGCTAAAATTACGCTATTGGATAAATGAAAGTGCAATTGCGAGCCGGTAATACTGAGTTTACCTTCAATAAATCCACTATCCATTATCCGGTGGGAGCCATGTTTGAAGCTGTTTTCGAGGAAAGGGATCAACAGGAGGGGCGCGATAGTTTGAGTATCATTGTCCGGGCGCTCTACAGTGAATGATATATTAGCCAGTGGGTATCGTTTCTTTTCCATTTCCAGGTAATTGTCCAGGAATTCAAGGTCCTTTTCCAACGCCACCTGGTTTTGCTGGCAATCATAAAGAATATACCGCATCATATTGGAAAGACGAAGGATATAAGCAGGTGTATCCGGTTCGCCGGTAAGACTCATGCCATATACACTGTTAAGTGTGTTAAAAAGAAAATGCGGATGCAATTGTGCTTTCAGTGTTTCCAGTTGCAGCACCAGGTTGTCTTTTTCCAGGGCATGTTTTTTTTCCTCGGTTTCAAAAGCATACTGCATAAACATAACGGAGAAAAAAGCAAGCAGGTCTGTCAGGAGTTCATTTATTTTAATGGTATGCCGGTACATGGTATGCTCCATTTTATAGAACATGTCCATGACAGCATTGTGGTTGCTTTCCATAAAAATATAGCTCACTGCGTAGTTGCACCATTTGGGCACAAAGAAGAAATAAACCAGTGTTACAAAAAACAACACTACATGCCATTTCCTTTTAAGAAAATAAGGCCCGATCCAACGATAAAAGGGTATAATATATAAAGTAGTAGCGATAGAATACAGTATCAGTACCGGAAAAGGAAAATCCGTCCGTATACGGGGAAGGTAGGGGTTTCCGGCAGAGGCAGAATATTTATAGAGGCATACGTAAACAAACCAAACCAGTATCTCGTATACGGAAATATAACGTTTAAGGGGAATCTTTCTTTTAAACAGGTTCATGCTCAAAACTATCTATTTCAGCCCGGTTTGCCGAAGCTGCTTTCGACAAAATCAGGGTTTCTTTCGACAAAATAAAGGCTGCCGGATTATGCAGAAAGACTGATCGTTTTGGACGAAGCAGCCTTTTTTATCCATCGTCCGCGTCGTTGCTTTGTTTCATCAACCACAAAAAATAAAAAGATGAAACACTTCAGCAAACTGACCCTGCTTATTGCAATGATCGCTCTTGGC
>CBHEUU010000761.1:0-2543 GCA_965990355.1 uncultured Chitinophagaceae bacterium | reverse complement strand
TACACGGTGAGTCGGCAGTTGGTTTTGAATTCTTTCTCTAATATCGATTTTAAAAAACCGCATGTGCCTTTGTTGTTCATTGGCGGAGGTAGTGATCACATCTTTCCGCCGTCACTGACGAAGAGCATCGCCGGAAAATATTCAGACAGTAACAGCCATGTAACACTAAAGATATTTGACGGAAAAAGTCATTTCATTTGTGGAGAACCGGGTTGGCAGCAGGTAGCTGATTATGTTCTTGACTGGTATGAAAAGTTGTAAGTGCAGGAAAGGAGGGGCGGCAAAGAAGAATAATAATTAAAGAACAAGCGACCCGGCAGGCCGCTTGTTCTTACAAAGAAAATACTGCAAAGCTGGTTAAGATTGTGGTGGTGGCGGCGGACAGCTTGGATAACAAACGTCCGGAGAGCCTGGATTTGGTGGAATGTTCAACAATATCATTGCATCGTAATCGCGCTGAATGCATAGAGCAATCGTTCTGTCCTTTGTTTGGAGCATGCTTACGATTTCATAAGTCCTTTGTGTGTCATAGCTGTACCAAAAGGAATAAAGCGTTGGAATAAAATCAATCGATT
Organism: uncultured Chitinophagaceae bacterium; assembly: GCA_965990355.1. Lineage (GTDB taxonomy): Bacteria > Bacteroidota > Bacteroidia > Chitinophagales > Chitinophagaceae > Terrimonas_A. The sequence continues at coordinate 1,968 of CBHEUU010000761.1, read as the reverse complement.
CAATGAGTCCGGCACCGGTAGTGTAAGGTAATGGCTGGGAAACGTCAAACAAGTCTACTTTCATGATGATAAGGTTTATTAGTGAAAAATGGTTTAACTAAGATATGTTTCTGCGAACAATATCTCAGACAAATAAAGCTAAGATAGCCGGGGATAATTTTTTTAGCTTTAACATTTACCAAACAGATGGACATCTATGTAATGCTGATTGTTTGAAAAACTTTTAAACTCCCCAAGGCTGTTTGCCATCCGCCGAAGCGAAAGCGGCAGCAAAATCCACCACGATAAATTTGTTCTGTATTGATAATTCTGCAGCCAGCTGTGCATGAAATACTGACCAGCGGTAAACAGTGTAAAACATCTATTTCCTCCCGTGAATTGACGGTAAATATTAGGGTGTAAGAACTGGTGCCGTGGAAATTTTTTGATATTATCTTAGCCGCCTCACTTATCCGCCACTTATTGTCAAAAACATTCTATGATGATTCGTACTGTATGGCTATGCAAAAACAATCTGTTTGCATCTTCGGTTAGTTTACTGATGCGGAGTTATGGCATTTCAACCGTAACCGTAACTGATCCGGAGAAAGCCTATCCATATTTTCAGGCCATTGAAGCAGACCTGATCATTATAGACGCCAATTGGGATAAGGATGATCACAGGGGAATTGCCTTTCTGGCCGATCTCAATCAACGTATTCCGAATATCAAGGCAATTTTTGTAACTACAACCTTCCAGACCGGGTTATGCAAAAAGCTGGAAAAGACTGGTGCAATGGGCTATTTCTATAGAAACACCCGCAACATTGAAAACATGGTACATTGCATACGGCAGGTATATAATGGTGAGGTTTGCTTTGGGGAAACCGACATAGTGTGAGCCGACGTTTTGAAATCCGGCTTCCCACATATATCTTTATCGGCAACAAATAAGATAATTTCTAAATATTAAGTGTTGAAAACAACTGCTCTCGTACCCGCCGCTTTATTTACAATTCTGTTCCTTTTTATCATCGGCTGCCAAAAAGAATTGAGCTTTGGAAAAGAAGGCACAGCCCGGTATTCGTTCGATGGAGGAACTTCATCCTGTACAGGGGCCTCCGTTTCCGGTACTTATACAGTGGGAACGCCAGCTACTGGAAATAAGGTGATCCTGAGTGTAACCGTAGATTCTGTTGGTCCTTATGCTATTTCTACCGACACGATCAACGGTTTATCATTCAGTGGCACAGGTGTCTTCGCCGGCACGGGCGCCCAAACCATAACGCTGTTTGCCAGCGGCACTCCAGCGGTAAGCGGCGTATATAATTTTACACCCATTACCGGTAGCTGTACATTTTCAGTAACAGTGACTGCCAATAGTGGAGGAACGGGCGGAGCAGCTTCTTACAACTTTGAAGGAGGAACTTCGTCCTGCACTGATGCATTAATAAACGGGACGTTTACAGCGGGCACAGCTACTTCATCTGGTAATACTGTTAAGTTGAAAATAACGGTGAATACAATTGGTACCTATAATATCTCTACCAATACGGTTAACGGTATCAAATTTTCAGGAAGTGGAAGCTTCACTTCGACAGGTGCACAGACCGTTACACTAACGGCATCGGGCACACCTGCAGCATCCGGTAGTTTTGCTTTCATCCCTGGCAGCAACGCATGCAGTTTTAATATAACAGTTAATAGCTCAGGAGGAGGGCCAGTTGGTGGTTCTGGTAATTTCTTAAGATGTAAAATCGATGGAGTATTGTCGAATTTCAATACATCTCTTGTTGGTTATTACGTGGTGCCTCCCAACGCGGGCATTCCTTATGGGATAAGTGTACGGGGTAAGAAGTCTGATGTTGCCGGCTCTCCTATAGAACTAACGGTGTCAGCGAGTAATCCCACTGCCCCTACCACCGGATCTTATACCAACCTGACATTTTCGTCGGGCATGACCGACCGTGGTTGCCAGGTCTCCTGGTA
>CBHEUU010000760.1:0-2563 GCA_965990355.1 uncultured Chitinophagaceae bacterium | reverse complement strand
TCCCCCCGCTTTTGAAGAAGCTTACCAGGCTTAAGTCAAATCCTTTGTAAGACACACGGGTATTGAAGCCTCCCTGGAAATCAGGGTCTGTGTCGATAATCTGGCGGTCAGCTGGTCCGATTGCCCGTACAGGTGTACCATCTGCATTATAATCGCCCGTATATTTCACTTTGATCATACCAACATTTCCGCCGGGTTCCAGAATACTCAGGTACGGGTCCTTATCCTGCCACAATCCTATTTTCTCGTAATCAAAAATTGCGTTGATGTTATGGCCAACAAACCATGCATTGCCTTCATCCCTTGTTTGGCCGGAAGCAAGTGCCACCAATTTATTTTTGTTTGCATAGAAGTTAACGCCCGCTTCCCAGCTCCATCCATTCGGGTTATCGAAAATGACACCATTCAGGCTGATCTCGATACCTTTATTTTGAGTCTGACCAATGTTGGAAGTGATGCTGCCCACGCCCGAAGTTGGAGGAAGCCCCAGAGCCAGCAAAAGGTCTTTGGTATTTGTTACATAGTATTCAATAGTACCGGACAACCGGTTATTCAGAATAGAAAAATCGAGGCCATAGTTCCAGGTGTTGGAATACTCCCAACCCAGAGAGGGATTAGGCAGTTGTGATACATAGTACCCTACTGAGTAATTAGTGGGGCCAAAATTATAGGGCCTGGTGCTTAATAATCCCAATGTAGAATAAGGAGCAACAGCCTGATTGGAAGTTTGTCCATAACCTACACGCAGTTTCAAATTGTTTACAAAGCTGACTTCTTTCATAAATGATTCATTACTTATGTTCCAGCCTGCTGATACTGCAGGATAAGTATGCCATTTATGGCCGGAGGCCAGTCTTGAAGACCCATCAGCGCGCAATGTGGCAGACACCATGTAACGATTGTCGTAAGAATACATGATCCGTCCCATTGCAGACATCAATCCCCAGAGTTGGTAATCCTGTCCGGCTGGGTCTACCGTAATTTCACCAGTGGCCTGGCCCAGATTGTAAAACTGGAAGGCATCGGAAGGGATATCCCGGGCTGACATAGAAGAACGGTTGTATTTGTTCCGTTCAGCAGAATATAATGCTAACGCGTTTATAGTATGCTTTCCGCCAAAAGTGCGGTCATAGGTCAATATGTTCTCTATTGTCCAGTGATAGGTTTGTGAATTGCTGATACCAGCGCTTGATGGAGTTGTGGGGTTAGTACTGTTTATGCCTTCCGCAGTGTAATTGCCTCCGTTGTTCTGGATAAAGTCCAACCCCAGGTTTACACGGTATTTTAAACCGTTCACTCCTGGTATTTTTACTTCACCATAAAGTGCGTTATAGGTTGCATATCCCCGCGTTTCGCTTAACCACTGATCTTCCAGATCTTCGACCACATCTTTTGTATATACCCAGTGCTCATCCAATGGCATTCTTACAGTTCTTTTCAATGATCCATCTGCATTGTAAGGATTTGCCAGCGGTGAAGAGGTCAGTATACCATACACCCCGACCTGGTTACCTCTGCTGACATTATAATTATTATTCGTGGTAAAGCCAATGCGTATACTTTTATTGATCTGCTGATCAAGCGACGCACGCAGCGAATAACGGGTATATCGCTGTGTGGGTATTAATCCCTGATTCTGATAGATGCCGGCCCCTAAACTGTAGCTGCTTTGGGGAGTACCGCCGGTAACACCTATATCATGACTGTTTAGTATACCGGTCCTGTAGAACAGGTCCTGCCAATCAGTATTCACATCATCAGCCTCATCCACACCGTTCGTAAACAAACCGGCTGCCTTACGCAACGCAAGCAACTCAGGACCATTCATCATTGGATATCTGGCAAAAAGTGTTTGTGCTCCAAAATAAGCATTGTATGAAATAGCCGGTTTCTGTCCTCTCTGACCTTTATTAGTAGTGACCAGGACAACACCGTTTGCCCCGCGTGAACCATAAATGGCAGTTGCTGACGCATCTTTGAGGATATCTATACTTTTAATATCTGTTGGGTTGATATCTGCGATTGAACCGGGAAAAGGGATTCCATCAAGCACCACCAATGGATCGTTGCTTGCATTCAGCGAGCGTGTGCCACGGATACGAATTTGCATTGAAGCCCCAGGCCTGGTTGAAGTTTGAGACATTTCTACTCCTGGTAAACGCCCTTGTAATGCCTGGGCTATATTCGGCGCCGGTATTTCACGCATAACATTACCACTTATAGAAGCTACAGAACCAGTAACCGATTCTTTGCGCTGGGTGCCATAACCGATCACCACCACTTCGCTAAGATTACCACCAGCAGGAGTAAGTTGTATGTTTATCGTATTGTCATTTTCTACAGTAACTTCTTTAGCAATATAGTTAACATTGCTAATGACCAGCGTAGCGCCTTTGCTGGCTGAGATCGAATAATTTCCGCTGTCATCCGTAGTTGTTCCTCCTGAAGTTCCTTTGACAACAACGGAGGCGCCGGCAACAGGGTCACCCGTATTGCTGGGTACTTTCCCCCGAACAGTGTTCTGAGCCAAAACACTTGTTCCTGCAAAACAGGTTAATAAGAG
>CBHEUU010000759.1:0-2572 GCA_965990355.1 uncultured Chitinophagaceae bacterium | reverse complement strand
AGCTTTGGAAAAACGGTCAAAGCTGATCGGTTTCAGGAGATCGTCAATCGCATCCAGTTCAAATCCGTCAAAAGCAAATTTTTTATAGGCTGTGGTAAAAATGATCATGGGTCTTGCCTGCAGAGCTCTTGCAAGATCGAGGCCGGTAATATCAGGCATATTGATATCAAGGAAAAGCAGGTCCACTGCCGCCTGGCGCAGGTATTCAGCTCCCGAAACAGCATCATCAAAGGTTTGCACCAGTTGCAATTGAGGAAACCTCGCCACATATTCCCGGATCAGTTCCAGGGCTGGCGGTTCGTCATCTATGGCGATACATTTCAGCATACGATATAGCTAAGTTACACCTGCAAAGTCAAGTGCACCATATAAAAACCATTGTCTGTACTGATATTTAAGAAATGTTTATCAGCGTAAAGATGCTGCAACCTTTGCCGGGTATTTTGTAAGCCAATCCCAATGCGGGTTGAAGGCTGCTTTGTTTCAAACAATTTGTTCCGGCTAAAGAAAATGATATTATCATCCTGCATAGAAAGCCTGATCAGGATATCCGATGGTTCATGATTGCTGATACCATATTTAAATACATTCTCTATAAAGTTCATCAGGATCAGTGGCGCAATTTTTTTACCAGCGATCATTCCTTCTACTATAAATTCCACTTTCATTTTTTTGCCCAGCCTCAGCTTTTGCAGGTCAATATAATCCCGCAGGCATTCAATCTCATTTTCCAGGGATACAAAATCTTCGCGCACATCATCGGTTACATACCGCATGATATTGGAAAGCTTCATGATGCTTTCGGCAGTATGTTCATTCTTTGTAATAGCGAGAGAGTAAATATTATTAAGCGTATTGAATAAAAAATGCGGGTTGATCTGCGCTTTCAAAAATGACAGTTCTGCATTGGCCTTGTCTGCTTCTGCCTGTATTACCCGGCTTTCTGTACGCCGCCATTCCCGGATGATGCATATCGCGGTGCTAAGCGACCAGACTGCTACAAAAAGAATGATGCTTACAATATCAGATGGTGGTGATCGCCGCTCGTCTGGTGGCATCCGGTCAGTTTTTGAAGGTGGTGGACCCTGATCCTGTGCTCCGGGGGAACGTTCAAAATGGGGCGGTGGCTCCATTTTTTGCTCACGTTCCGGGAAATGCCTTACCAGTCTCTCAAAAGGTTTTATGGTATACACTGCCGTAAATAATACCAGAACTGTAACAACGTAAAGAAAATATCTTTTCTTCAGGTAGAGCTGCGGTATCAGCACAAACGTATTGAGATAAAATAACGAAATATAAATAAAGGAAAACAGCAGGAAGGATACAGAAAGGATACGGTCCTGCATTCCATCCGTCTCCGGCATCCTGTAAACGAATCCTAATACCAGGCTGAAAAAAAATAACCAGGCTGCGGTATGGGCAATAACAGAAGTGAGCTTTTGTTTCATCGTTGACAAAGGAAGGTACATAATTTTAGGAGGAAGGGAGGGTATCGGTGAAAAAGGAAGATGTATAGATAAGTTATCCCTATTTTTGCACCGATTCGGTTCCGCCTACGCTCATCGGCTGCTGTAGTAATACGAAGGCAGTAAAGCTTCGGCGGATTAAAAGGGAAGTCCGGTGCAATTCCGGCGCTATCCCCGTAGCTGTAAAAACCCGTCCGCCTGCGCTGAAGCTCCGGCGGACAAGTTCGAACAACAACCACTGTTCGCCAAAGCTTTTAGCGTAGGCGAATGGGAAGGTATCCAACAAAGGTTTGAGCCAGAAGACCTGCCAGATCAATTAACAACATTCCAGCTTTCGGGTGAAAAGCATGAGATGAAAATATCCTTTCATCCGCCGAAGCTTTAGCGAAGGCGGGCAAGCAAGGACCTCTTCATTTCTATTCTTATTTCCGGAAGCAGTCACCAAAACTTTTCACTCATTTTGAAAAAGAAAATTTTTGCTGTGGCTGCTGTGATTATCAGCAGTCAATTGCAGGCACAGGAAGATACCACTTCCCGCTCACTCGATGAAGTAGTGGTTACCGCTACCAAATCATCCATCAAACAATCCCAAACCGGTAAAGTGATCACGGTAATTGACCGGGCAACGCTCGACAGAAGCATGGGAAAAGACCTTTCACAGTTATTGACAGAGCAGGCCGGGCTTGTGATCAACGGCGCCACCAGCAACCCGGGCAAAGACAAATCAGTTTTTCTTCGTGGTGCTAAAAATGATTACACGGTTATTCTTATCAATGGTCTTCCTGTTACTGATCCTTCCGGAGTAACAGGCGCTTTCGACCTGCGCATGTTACCGATCGATCAGATTGAACGCATCGAGATCGTTAAAGGTGCACAGTCCACTTTGTATGGTTCCAATGCCGTAGCAGGTGTTATTAATATCATTACCCGCAAAGGAGGAGATAAAGCTGCACAACTGGTAGGTAATTTTTCAGCAGGCTCCTATAACAGTTACAAAGCGAATATAGGATTGAGTGGCTCAGCAGATAAGCTCTCCTACTCTATCGGTTTTATTCATAATGAATCAGATGGTATCTCCGAAGCGAAAGACACATTACCGAATAAAA
>CBHEUU010000758.1:0-2581 GCA_965990355.1 uncultured Chitinophagaceae bacterium | reverse complement strand
TGTGCGCCCGAAGTAAGCCAGACCTTATTGTCTTTATCCAACCTGTATGAAAAAAGCGGCAACAGTACGGCTGCATTGGATATGTATAAGCTATATGCAGAAACAAGAGACTCTATGTTTACCGAACACCTCGGGCAAAAAGTAGCCGAGATGGAAATCCGTTTCAAAACCGTGGAGCATGAAAAGACTATTCAGTTGCAGCAGTTTGCTATAGAGCAAAAAAACTACTGGCTTGCAGGCGTCATCTCCACGCTGCTGCTTGGCATGCTGGCTGCCTATTTGTATTACCGCCGCTACAAACATCTTCAGAAAATAAAACTGGAGGGCGAGATCAACCGGCAGCAACAACTGGCTGCAAATGCAGTGATCATTGCAGCAGAAGAAGAACGGCAACGGATTGCCCGCGATCTTCATGATGGCGTAGGACAAATGATGAGCGCAGCCAAAATGAATCTCTCTGCTTTTGAAGCGGGTCTGCCGGCAGGCAGCCGGCAACACCAATCTTCGCTGGAAAAGATCATCAGCCTGGTAGATGATAGCTGCCGTGAGATCAGGCAGGTATCACACACCATGATGCTGAGCACTTCTTCCAAAAAGAATTTTGAGGACGCTTTAAAAGATTTTATCAATAAAATTGATACAACTGCACTCAACGTACACCTGTATACAGAGGGGCTCGAACAGAAGCTGGACCCGAATACAGAGACCATGCTATACCGCATCATACAGGAATGTGTGAACAATGTGATCAAACATGCCAATGCCACTACACTCGATCTTACCATTATAAGAGATAACGGAGGAATCAGCGCCAGTATTGAAGACAACGGGAAAGGATTTGACGCCACAGATAAAGAAAATTTCAGGGGCATTGGGTTGAAAAATATTCATACGAGGGTGGAATACCTGAAAGGGACCATTGATATTGACTCAGCACCGGGAAGAGGCACCGTAATAACCCTACATATACCTGTAACAGCTTAAAAATATGAGGCAGTTTCTTTCATTTTTCGCCTAATCATAGTACTTTAACGATATCACCACCATGTTAAAAAAAGATCAAATAAGCCTGGCTATTGTAGACGACCATCAGATTGTAATAGATGGCCTGTTGTCTATGCTCAGATATAATGAGCGGATCAAATTTATTATCACTTCTACCAATCCCACGGAAGTTATTTCCATGCTCGAAGAAACACCGGTGGATATATTGCTTACCGATGTGATGATGCCTGTGTTGCCGGGTGATGAACTGGCAAGACAGGTGAAACAAAAATTTCCCAATATAAAAATACTGGCACTTTCCATGAGCGGCGAAGGTCAACTGGTAAGCCAGATGATCGACGAAGCAAACATATCAGGCTATATGCTGAAGAATATTGGCAAAGATGAGTTAGCTAATGCGCTGGAAAAAATAGCGGAAGGCGGCATTTATTTCAGCAAGGACGTGATCGAAGAGCTGCAGCGCGACAATCAACGCAAAAAACAAAAACAGGAAACCCATCTCACCGATCGCGAAATAGAGATCATCCGTTTGATTGAAAAAGAGTACAACAACAAACACATTGCCGAAGAACTCTTCATCAGCGAAAGAACGGTGGAAACCCACCGGAAAAACATACTGCGGAAAACGCATACAAGTTCCGTGATAGGACTGGTAAAGTATGCATATGAATTTAAACTTATCTAGATCAGAATGCTTTGCGGTCGGGGCAACCCAGGATCTCGCAAAGTTTATTTTCCAGTGCAGGCCCGCGAAGGTTCTTTGCAAGGATCTTTCCATCAGGACCGATCAGGAAATTCTGCGGAATGCTTTGCACACGGTATTGCTGCGCTACAGCATTGTTCCAGAATTGCAGGTCGCTCACATGCGTCCAGGTGAGACGATCATCATAAATTGCCTGCAGCCATTTATCTTTCTGACCAGGGCGGTCAAGAGATATGCCTAATACAGGAAAATTTTTGCCGCTAAACTTCTGATACGTTGCCACCACATTCGGATTTTCCTGCCTGCAGGGCCCGCACCAGCTTGCCCAGAAATCCAGCAATACATATTTACCACGGAAAGAGGAAAGGGATACTGGGTTACCGGATGTATCTGCCTGTGTGAACTCTGCGGCCACACTTCCGATCGCTGTGATCTTTGCTTCGGCAATCGTTTCTTTCAGGAAATTGCCATACATATTTCCTGTAGCAACAGGTTTTAACTGGTTGAATCTTTTTTCTGTTAAGAGCACGTCATCATTCAACTGAAAAGTGGCAGCCAGCAGGAAGGCGCTAACGGGAGATGATTTGTGTTTGTTGACAAACTTATCAATCTCTGATTGTATCGTATCACGTTTTTTTGTAGCTACATCCATAAGACTGTCTGAACGCTGGCCGTATTGCAGTTGCTGGTTTACCGCCATCAGCCTTTTGAACAGGGGATCGAATGTATCCTGGAATTCTGCAAAGTCTTTGTGGGATGCAGAACCGGTGATTTTTAATTTATCCAGCTGTCCCGTTTTACCGGTGATCCGTACGGTTGAATTGGAGAGAAATGTCATCAATGGTTTATCTGCGCCCAGGTTTACGTTTACCA
>CBHEUU010000757.1:0-2585 GCA_965990355.1 uncultured Chitinophagaceae bacterium | reverse complement strand
ACTATATCAATAGTGGTGGCGATGATGGTGAAGGCAATTATATCTATGGCCTGCAGGCATCGGTAGGGGTAGATCTCTCTTTAAAGAAATTCCTGATCACGCCGGAAATTCATTTCGGCCTTGCCAGTTGGGGTTCTTCGGATGAGATGGAGCAGAATGGCCAACCTGGTTTTTTTGAGATCAAAATAAAACTCGCTAAAAAATTCTAATCCACCTGCGTTATGAAATATTTAGCTGTTATCCCGGTATTGCTCCTGCTATCCCTTAGTCTCTGCGGGCAGACGATAGAGTACTTCACGGCAGACTGGAAAAAAACAAGGAACAAGGACAAGGCATCCTATTACCGGTCGATCACCTATACGAGGGATGGCAAGCCCTCGGGAGTTGTTACCGATTATTATATGAGCGGGCAGGTGCAATGGAAAGGTGTCATTCTTTCCATTGATAGCAAAGGTACCGAGACGCGTAATGGATGGTGTACCTGGTTTTATCCAAACGGGCAATTTCAGCAGCAAAGTTTTTACCTGCAGGGAAAGCTCGACAGCACTACTTATTACTGGAATGAGCAGGGTGATCTGATGGGGGAAGAAGATTATCAGAACAATGTGCTTCATGGTGCATGGATCAGGTATTTTCCCAATAAAAAGCCCCGGCTCGTTGCCGCTTATGAACGCGGACAGATGAGCGGTGGCGTATACCTGGAGTATGACGAAAATGGCATTCCTACTGCCATCTATCCTGAATTTTTCGACGATATCAGCAAATGGACACTTTTTAATAACACCGATTATAGTGCCACCATCAAAGAGAAAAAGCTGCTGCTTTCCACCAAAACAGCTCTTTACCGCACCTTCGGTTATAAACACATCCCGTTGAATACTGCAGGCAACTTTTCCATTGAGACCGTGGTAACGATCGATAAAAGTTCCAGTGGTTTCAAAAGTCATGGCCTGGTCTGGGGCGTGAAAGACGTAAACAATTATGATTATTTTATTATCAGCGAAGACGGTAGTTTTCAAACGGGTTATCTGCAAAAAGGGATAGAGATAAAGACTATTCCGTGGACAAATACAGCGGCTATTAAAAGAGGTAAATCTCCCAACCTGCTTAAGGTACTCAAAACAGGTAACGAATATATTTTTGCCATTAATGGCCAGGCGGTTGCTACTACTGCATTTCAACCATTGATGGGAAATTATACCGGTGTGATGTTGGCTTCCGGCATTGAAACCATTTCATTTGATCGTTTTATTGTGCAACAGGAAGCTGCTTCAACTGGTGATAATAATCCGCAAGGTGAAACTTCTGTAGAATGGAATGTCAGCGGCAGCGGAATCCTCATTGATAAAAATGGTTTTATTGCCACAAATGAACATGTAATCGCCGGCGCCAAAAAAATTGAAGTGGAATTTACGCGGGATAATAAAAAATACACATTTGCTGCTGAGATCGTGAAAGCAGATGCAGACCAGGATCTTGCCATCCTAAAGATCAATGATCCGCGTTACGAAAAATTCAAACCTGCTGCATTACCCTACGGCATTAGCAATAAACTGCTGGACATTGGATCAAGTGTATTTGCGCTGGGTTATCCTGAGATAATGAAACTCGGAACAAACATAAAATTCACTGATGGAAAGATAAGTGCCCAAACCGGTACACTGGATAATCCCTCCTGGTACCAGATCACAGTGCCAATTCAGCATGGCAACAGCGGCGGCCCCTTATTTGATAACGACGGTAACCTGGTTGGATTAACCAATGCCGGCTTCTTTGGCAATATGCAGAATGTAGCTTATGCGATCAAAAGTGAACTGCTGTTGAAGCTGCTGGCGGGCAGTTTCCCGGGGAAATATATTCCACCGGCAAATACGCTGAAAGACAAACCACTTACTGAGAAAATTAAAGTGTTGAAACCGTATGTGTCATTGATCAAAGCCAAAATCTAAAGATTGTTTTCAATTTTGATCTTGTCAGACGCTATAACCAGGCAACGGTGGAATTCTTTCCACCGTTGCCGTAGCGCAACTTGTTAGGGCTGGAACACAATTACAGGGATGATAATTTAACTCTCCAATTTCTTTATTGCTGCCTTGATAAATCCAGCCTTATCTTTTTTCACCTCTTTCAATATTGCTTTTCTGTCTGGAGGTATCGCAAAATATTTTTCAGCCCACAGGCTTATTTCAATCATTACAGGAACTAAGTCAATCCCTTTTTTGGTTAACCTATACAACACTTTTGCCTTGCTGTCAGGGTGATCTAATTTTTCAATAAGCTTGTTTTCCTCCAAATTTTGCAGCCGTGTAGCCAAAATATTTGTGGCTATTCCTTCCGGCGACTTTAAAAAGTCACCATAGGTACACTCTTTTGAGTCCATCAGGTCCCTGATTATCAACAGCGACCACTTATCTCCAAAAACATCAAGCGAAGAACTAATAGGGCAATCTGATCTCTTTTTTGATTTTAACATAAAAAATATTCTTTAAACCACTTGCATTATGCAAGTAATATTGTATTTTCACTTGCAATTTGCAAGTAAATGTACAAAACAATAAGAAATGAAACAAACAATTTTAGTAACA
>CBHEUU010000756.1:0-2590 GCA_965990355.1 uncultured Chitinophagaceae bacterium | reverse complement strand
GGATGATGGCGGTACTTATCTCTTTGCAGCTGATTGGTATGGCGTATATGTTGCAGCTGAAAAAAGCTGGAATATTGGTACTGCTTATGATGGCAGTTTTGATCAGCGCTTTTCCCGTACTGCTTACAACAGTAAAGATGATAATTATGTGAAAGCCCTGTTCAAGCTGATGGAATTAAGAGGATTGGAGCTGACCTATAACCTGAACGACCAACTCTGGCATCAAAAAATATTACCCGATAGCGGCAAGCAACTTATCATCAACAATTCATCAACGGCCAAAGCCTCTCAGATACTGAATGAAGCTACTGCTTATATCAATGCAGCAAAAGGCAGCAGTAATTTGTCTGATATTGATGCGCTGAAATACTCGATCGGGCAATATAAACTGATCATTGACACAAGAGTGGCTATTGCGGATGTTGTTAAAAAATATGCAGAAGCTGCTTCCCCTGCATCTGCTGCTAAAGCAGGTGTACTATTACAGGAAAGTATTGATGCCATTAATGGTTTACAAAAACGATATGCTGTCCAGGCTGAATGGTTCCGTAGGTCGTGGTTAAATGAAAACCAGCTCTACTGGCTTGACAAGACCATGGGGCCGTATAACAGAAAGAGGAATGACCTGATGCGGCTGCAACAGCAGCTTACAGCAGCCCGCGCATCGATTGCTGCCCATCATAATCTCCCGCCGGCACCTGCACTCCGATTGAACATTATGGTGAGTGATCGTTTTTATTTTAAGAACTGGATGCTTGGAGGCCCGTTTCCTTTAGCTGATAAAAAAGAATTGCCAGGGTTTCTTTATTCTTCCAATAAAGAATATGATAAGCCACCATCCCCTGGCGATTTTACTCATTACCTGGGAAAAACTTATCGCTGGCAGAAGTTCTCTTCCACCGATGGAGGGATTATTGATCTGGATGATAATTACAAAAGCCCTGTTTCTGTATCAGGTTATGCTTATTGCCTGATCAATTCGCCAAAAGCCATTAATGCAAAAGCTTTTCTTGCTGTGAATGATGAAGTGGAAGTGTATTGCAATGGTGCGAAAGTTTTTGCAGGTGTTGGCCACGGCTCCCAGCAGGAAGAACAGTTAAGCCTGCCGCTCAAAGAAGGCGTGAATCATGTATTGTTGAAATTAAGAAAGCAGAACGATCGCCCCTGGACTTTTACTTTCAGATTACAGGACGATCTTGCCATTACCAATCATAAACACAAGTATACGCTGAATGCAAAAAATCAAACATTTGAGGCCGATTAAGAAAGGGTTTTATGCTTTTTCGCTGCTGGCTCTTTCTTTGGGCGGTGCGCAGGCGAATGCCCAGCCAAAGAAGGAAGAAATAACCAGGGCCATTAATGAAACTGCGCGTTATGTTTCGGAAGTGATCCTTGACAAGCAAGGCAAGTCGCGCTGCGACTATAACGTGACCGAAGGAAAATGGTATGAATATGAAGTGCCCTGGCATACAGGCCAGGCTGTGAACGCATTGCTGGCAGCTTATAAAGCAACAGGCAATAAATCATACCTGGAAGCAGCAAAGCGTGGCGGTAATTTCTGGATCGGCATGGAAATAAAAGACCATCCAAAGCTGAAAGGAATGGTAAATGCAAAACATGGTGATGTGCTGGGTGAAGACTTTATCGTCTTTGCCACTGTTTCTGACGGTACACCCGGTATATATGAACTGTCGCGCGTAACCAAAGATCCGAAGTATGCAAAAGTGGCTACCAGTGCGGCTTCCTGGATGCTGGCCAATATGTATTATCCAGAGCAGGGTGTATGTTATGATAATATTGATGCCAAAACAGGAGAGGTGCTGAAAGAATACAGCCCTTTCTGGAAACAAAAAGCGCAAAAGGACCAGGAATTGTTTGATGTGTCACGTCCCAATACAGAAGGCTCTTTGTTCAAGGATGCGTATGAATTTTCAGGCGATAAAAAATTTAAAGATGCTTTTATCCTTTTATGCAATAGCCTGATAGAAAAACAGGGAGCAGAAGGCGTATGGATGCGTTTCATGCCCAATTCAACCGAGGCGCATACATTTCATCCGCGTTTTTCTTTATGGTATGCTGAATCTTTAATAGAAGCATTCAAACTTACCGGCGACAGAAAATACCTGGAAGCAGCGGCGAAAACGGCCCGTGCATTTGCAAAAGCACAGCAAAAAGACGGAACTATTTTTTATGATAATTATACAGACGGGCAGAAGCCAGATAAAGGGTCTGCAACAGGTTCTGCAGTGGCGCTTGCCGGTATTGTATGGATTGAGTTAGCTAAAGAAGGATTCAGAGAGTTTGATGCCAATATCGAAAAATCCGCTGTCTGGATAATAAAGAACCGCTATGCAGAGGATCATCCTGATCCAAATCTGCGTGGTGCTGTAGTGGAAACACGCACCCGTTTTCAAAAAGGGAAAATATGGCTGACCAACCGGGACATTGGGACCAGTTTTGCCTTACGTTTCCTGGTGGATTACATGCATTTCAAGTTCAAATAAACATATAAACGATTGCTTACAATGACAACTATTTTTTTACCAAAAAATATCTGCAAAATGAAACAAAGGACCCACCAACTGCTCAT
>CBHEUU010000755.1:0-2593 GCA_965990355.1 uncultured Chitinophagaceae bacterium | reverse complement strand
ACCCTTTTGCCTGGCTGGTGGATATGACCGCAGATCACGCAATCATATTTTTTTTCAATGGCCAGTTCGGCGATCATGGTTTCAAAAGCATCAATATGCACAAAACGTTTATGGAACTGCTCCATGATCTTTTTGGAAAGGGAAAGCTTTTCCCGGCCCAACAGTTTCATCATTTTATTGATCATCTTGTTAAAGCCCAGCAGCATAGCATAACCATTGCTGCCCAGCTTGCCCCAGAATTTAGCCTGGTTGGCCGTGGTATGATCAAACACATCTCCATGAAAAATCCAGTTCATTTTACCATCGATCTCTATCACTACTTTATCAGCCAGCTGAAAATTTCCAAGATGGAGATCGGCATAGCGGCGTAATGTTTCATCGTGGTTGCCGGTAATGTAGATTACACGTGTACCGTTGGAGAGCAGGTAGAAAATCTGTTGAATAGCAGAGATATGATGATGAGGAAAATAATGTTTACTGAATTGCCATCCGTCTATAATGTCGCCGTTGAGGATGAGGAGGCGTGGTTCTATGCTATTAAGATAGCTGACAAACTCTTTTGCCCGGCAGGCATATGTGCCAAGGTGCAGGTCGGATATTACAGCTACATCAACGGGACGTTTTTGCATTCAAAAGGTTTGGTAAAGGTCAGGATAATATATAACCTCAGTATTAAGGGAGTATTAAGCATTTATGAAATAGCAGCAGCGCCAGCACAGGGATTCTTCACAGTTTCATGACCTTCCGGTAATCTTCCGGTCATATTAAGTTTCTTTCTTTGTGAAACCTTCGGACGTGAAAGTTTTTATAACATCTTTAATCCTCCTGGCAACACTTCCTTCCGCTACACCATCACGGTTAGCTAAACAAATCCAAGTCGATATCAAGCCTGCTAAAAACCTGATCGTTGTTACGATCGACGGAGTGCGGTGGCAGGAGATATTCAATGGCGCGGATGAAGACCTGATCAATAATCCAAAGTATACGTCGGATACCAGTACCATTAAAGCACTATACTGGTCAGATAATAAAGAGCAAAGGCGCAGGCAACTGATGCCTTTTTTTTGGTCCGTACTTGCAGGAAAAGGACAGCTGTACGGCAACCGGGAGCTCAACAACCGGGTGAATGTAGCTAACCTGTATGCCTTTTCTTATCCCGGATATAATGAGATCTTTACCGGTACAACAGACCTGCTTGTATCATCCAATAAAAAAAGATATAACTCCAATATTAATGTATTGGAGTATCTCGAAAGCAAGGAAGAGTTCAAAGGAAAAGTGGCCGCCTTCACTTCGTGGGATGTGTTTCCTTATATCTTAAATGAACAAAGAAATGGGATACCTGTAAACAGCGGGTATGAAAAAGTGGAAGGTGAGCATCTTTCCAGCGGACAGCAACTCGTAAATAAAGTGCAGGAAGAAGCGGTATATCACAAAAGTGGCACACGTTACGACCAGCTTACTTTCCTGGCAGCAAGGGAATACCTGGAAGAGCATCGCCCCAGGGTACTTTTTCTGGGATTGGGAGAAACTGATGAATGCGCTCACTCCGGCCGTTATGATATGTATCTGGAGCAGGTGAATAAAGCAGACAGGCTGCTGGCTGAACTATGGCATTGGATACAAACCACACCC
The DNA here is from genome assembly GCA_965990355.1 of uncultured Chitinophagaceae bacterium. GTDB lineage: Bacteria > Bacteroidota > Bacteroidia > Chitinophagales > Chitinophagaceae > Terrimonas_A. The sequence goes on along the minus strand of CBHEUU010000755.1, from coordinate 958 downwards.
GGCTATAAAGACAATACCTCTATTATCATCACTACTGATCATGGAAGAGGGTATCGCGATGAAAAATGGGCATCACATCACCTTTTTATACGTGGCTCTTCTCAAACATGGCTGGCCATGATGGGACCGGGAGTAACTCCTTTAGGTGAAGTGAAAGATGAACAACAATTGTATCTCCAACAAGTAGCAGGAATGATTGCAGGATTGGTTGGAGAAGAATTTGAGCCGGGAACAAAGATCGCTTCAAGAAAGTAATAAAGAACGACGGTGATATTAAACAGGACTAACTGCTTAATCTTTTTTCCTGTCCAATGTAAAACCTATGGAAGTGCCCACATCTTCGCGGCTGCGTACGTGAATGGTTTGGCCATGGGCTTCAATAATGTGTTTGCAGATGGCCAGCCCCAGTCCGCTCCCGGTTACATCGAGGCTGCGGCCTTCTTCGGTGCGGTAGAAACGTTCAAAGATGCGGGGCAGGTGTTTTTCGGGAATACCGATCCCGTCATCCCTGACCTCAATCAGTACGTGCTTGCCATCGGTAACATACATGCTGGCTGTGATAGAGCCGTTTTGTTTACCGTATTTGATGGAGTTCTCTACGAGGTTTAGCAATACCTGTCTTATTTTTTCCTTATCGGCAAAAACAGTGAGTGGTGATTCACAACCTTTCTTGATACTGCAGCGGATATTCTTTTGCTCCGCCATAATGGAGATGCTTTCAAATGTTTCCTTCACGAGGTCCTGGATCACGAAGTTTTGTTTGATCAGGTTCAGCTCACCTCTTTCCAGTCTTGATATTTCATCGAGGTCATTCAACAGGTTGGTAAGCCGCTCCACATTGGTAGATGTTTTTTCCAGGAACTTCCTGTTCACCTGTGGGTTTTCCAATGCGCCCTGCAGTAATGTATCCACATAACCCTGTATGGCGAAAATGGGCGTTTTAAATTCATGCGACAGG
>CBHEUU010000754.1:0-2596 GCA_965990355.1 uncultured Chitinophagaceae bacterium | reverse complement strand
TGCTACTGGTGTGCCGGTAACGTGTCCCGGGGAATGTATCTTAATACCAGGTTTATCATAATTGAAGACTTTTGCATAGTCTTCCCGGTTTTGAAGCGAGTCCTGCCGGTAATTGCGTTGCCGGATCCTTACTTCTTTCAGCACTGGTACATTCACCTGGAGGGATATATCAAAACTATGCGGGGAGGTGATCTTCAGTACCGGAAATTTGATAGTGGGCTTATTGAGGTAACTAAACCATATAGAATCTGTTTCTGCTACTTCAATCTCATAATCACCCATAGCATTGGTGATAGTGCCTCTGCCTGAAGAAGTGATCACGGAAACGGAGGGTATAGCATAAGTGCGAGTACTGTCGTACACCGTGCCCTTGATCTTATACTGCGCAGCTGCCGGCGCAGCATAAAACAGGAAAGAGGCAATAAAAAATCCTAGTAATGGTAAAATTCTCCTCAAGTAAAGCGATTAAGTTGGCCACAAGTAACGAAACTAACTGCAAAATAAACGCTAAGAGTTGAAATAGAAATGCTAATGGACGAATCGACTATTAGTATCTATTGACTCAGGGCCTGGTACACAGCAACTTTAAATTTATCATGTATTTCTCCATGCGAATTAGGGTATTGATTCAGGAAAAGCTGGGCTACCAGTTTTTCTTTAGGATCTATCCAATAGGTGGAGCTAAACATGCCTCCCCATTCAAAAGAGCCGGGGGATAAAGGAGAGCGGGCAACGCTTTTATCGGTATAAAGACTAAATCCTAATCCCATTTTTGTATCGGGCCAGTTTATTTTATCATACTGACTGGTGGTCATCATTCTTACAGCAAAGGGACTGAGTATACGTTTACCATTGTATTCACCATTATTTACCAGCATCTGCATAAAAATGGCATAGTCCAGGGCTGTAGAAGAAAGACCGCCACCACCGGAATAATAAGTGCCGGGTGCTGCAGGGTAATCTTTGTTGACCCTGCCACTCAGGTTTGGTGATTCTTTCATGATCACCACCTCACGATTTTTATCTTCGGTGTTCAGTTTTACGAGGCGGCTGTATTTTTCTTTGGGTAAATAGAAATAAGTGTCTTTCATTCCCAGTGGTTCGAATATCCGGGTCCTAAAAAATTCATCGAGACTTACACCACTCAACACTTCCACCAGGTAACCGAGTATGTCGGTATTCAAACCATAGGTCCATTTTTCTCCGGGCTGGTGCAACAGGGGCAGGGTGCCCAGTATTTTTATTTTATCGCCCAGTATCATACCGTTTTCCACACCAATTCCTCCCCAAACGCCATTTTTCGCATAGATGGCGGTCGCTTCTTTGCTGCCGATCTGCGCATAGCCGATACCGGAGGTATGGGTGAGCAGATCACGGACGGTGACGGCTCTTTTCGCAGGTACGGTTGTATAACTGGAGTCTGCTTCGTTGAATTTATCGAGTACCTGCTGGTTGGCAAAACTGGGGATATAGCGGGAAATAGGGTCATCAAGCATGAGCTTGCCTTCTTCATACAGCATCATGATGGCCACACTGGTGATCGCTTTTGTTTGCGAAGCGATACGGAAGATGGCGTCTTTTTTCATAGCTGCTTTGCTGTCGAGATCAGAAGAACCGATCGCTTTATAATAAATGATCTTTCCGTCTTTTACTACGATAGCGGTAGCGCCGCCGATCCATTTTTTATCTATATACTCCTGTAAAAGCCGGTCGACCCGCTTCAATCGTTCTGATGAAGCGCCGGCTGTTTCAGGAACAGCTTCTTTTAATTGGGAAAAACAGGAAATAGTAAGAGAGGCAAAAAGAGCAAGGCAAAGCAGGTATTTCATATCAGAAAATTATTGGGAATGAATTTAAGGGGAAAAACTCACAAATCACATAACCGTAAGGTTAAGCAATTTCTATAAGTGATCCCTTGAAAGCTTCTGAAGATTACGCCATGCGATTAACTAACTGCTCAATCACCGCCGGAAAATGCTTATGCTCCAGTTCATGTATTCTTTTCGCTAATAATTCAGGGGTATCTTCCGGAAATACGGGGCAGGTGGCCTGGAAAATAATATCACCGTGATCATAATGTTCATCCACATAATGAATAGTGATGCCGCTTTCTTTTTCACCGGCTGCGACTACGGCCGCATGCACAAACTGTCCATACATGCCTTTTCCACCATATTTAGGTAGCAGGGCGGGGTGGATATTCACAATTTTACCCGGATAAGCCTGGATCAAAGCTTCGGGGATTTTCCATAAAAAACCAGCCAGGATAATGAGATCAATATTTTTTTCTTTCAGGGTCGGGATATAGGCATTTCCCTTAAAAAATGGCTCTTTTTCTATTAAAAGCACCGGAATTCCTTCTTTTTCCGCAATTTTCAGCACTCCGGCGCCCGGTTTATTACAAACGATCAGGGCAATTTTCACCTGACTCTTGCCCCTGAAATGATCAATTATTCTCTGTGCATTAGACCCCGCCCCGGATGCAAAAATGGCGAGCTGTTTAACCTTATGCGACTTCTGATTTCCGACTTCTGACTCCTGACTACTACTAATAATACCCATTCTTTTTCATATTTTTTTCAGGTAACTGTCAAAA
>CBHEUU010000753.1:0-2612 GCA_965990355.1 uncultured Chitinophagaceae bacterium | reverse complement strand
TCATCTTTGCCGGATTATTGATGAAATAGTTTTGAAGGAATTTTCATTTGCTTACCATAATGCAACCGACCTTATTTAACGAAGCTAAAAAAACGCTTCATCTTTCCCTGCCGATCATATTCGGAGAACTTGCGCAAATGTCACTCCATTTGATTGATACCGCTATGGCCGGAGCGTTGGGATATAAACAACTGGCTGCCGCATCATTGGTGCTTGCTGTATTAAATATACCATTTATAGTGGGTATAGGGATGACCATATCAGTTTCGCAACTGGTTTCCATGTCGCATGGTCAGAAGGACTCGCAAAAAGTTTCCCACTATTTTTATAATGGTTTCTGGTTATGTGCCATCACTGCTCTTGCTATTTCATTGTTACTGGAACTGGGAAAAAACATACTCTTTCATTTAAAGCAGGATCCTGAAGTAGCCCGTCTTGCAGTTCCGTTCATGCAGTTGATGGGATGGAGTGTTATCCCGATGTTGCTGTTCATGTCGCTCAAACAATTTGCAGATGGTTTGGAAAAAACCAGGACGGCGATGATCATTACCCTGATAGGCGTTCCGCTTAACGTATTCCTGAACTGGTTGCTGATCTTTGGCAACTGGGGATTTCCACGACTGGAATTGGTTGGCGCAGGTTGGGGCACGCTTATTACACGCACATTGATGTTTGCCGCTCTGGGAGCTGTGATTCTTTGGCACCCACTCTTCCGCCGCTATATTGCTGTAAGAAAAAATCAATGGAAGCTTCGTATGCAAACGATCCGTGAGTTGCTGCATATCGGAGTGCCAAGCAGCTTGCAGATCGGAATGGAAGGCGGGGCTTTTGCTGTATCGGGTATTATCATCGGTACTATTGGCGCTACGGAACAGGCGGCACACCAGATCGCACTTTCCTGCGCATCTTTCACTTTCATGGTATCACTGGGGCTGGCACAGGGAAGTTCCATCCGCGTTAGCAATGCTTTTGGCACACGCAACCACGAGAAGATACTGGCCATAGGAAAAAGCACATTGATCACAGGGCTGATCTATGGATTGCTATGTGCTGCTTTATTCATCCTGCTGCGGAATGTATTGCCAGGAGCTTTTAATAATGAAGCAGAAGTAATCAGCATGGCGTCTTTATTACTGGTGCTGGCAGCTATCTTCCAGATATCCGATGCCACACAGGCAATCGGCGCAGGATTGATGCGGGGCATAAAAGATGTAAAGATCCCTACTATACTGATCGGTATTGCTTATTGGGTAATCGGTATTCCGGCTGGTTATCTACTGGCATTCCAGGGAAATATGGGTGCAGCAGGTATGTGGGTCGGATTTATTGCCGGCCTTTCCTGCTCAAGTATATTTTTATGCATACGCTTTTTGCGGATGTCGAAGAAGATATAGAATTGAACGCAATTACGCTTCAATAGCAATATCTTCTTCACCTAATTGTTTATGCAATAAATATAAGATCTCACTTCGTGCTTCTGAAGCTTTGAACACATCTTTGCACCAGAAAAACACTTTTAGATCAAATTCATCTTTTTTCACTGCAATGAATTCCGTCTGCGGAACAGATCCTTCCATTACATAACCTGAGCTGACGATCGTATCGGTGATAAGCCGTGTTACCTTTTCTATATCCTTGCTTCCACTAACGGATAAAGAAAGGGAAAGCCTTTGCTGATTATTACTGAGTGTCCAGTTGGTAATATGTTGCGAAAGGATATCGCCATTGGGAATGATCACTTCAGCGCCATCACTTGTCATCAGTGTGCTGGAGCGCAGCCCGATCTCTCTCACTTTTCCGGCCTTATCCCCTATCTCGATGGAGTCGCCTATCTGCAGCGGCCTGTCGAAGATCAGGATGATGCCTGATACAAAATTGCTGACAATGTTTTGCAAACCCAAGCCGATACCAACACCTAATGCACCGAGCACGATCGTGATCTTATCAACCGGCAAACCGGAAGCTGCAACAGCAAGCAGGTATCCTACGCAAAGCACGATCAGCCTCGCGATCAGCATACGCGAACGCTGCCGTTTATTTTGTACCTCTTCACTACCAGTATCTCCAAAGAAGTAACCCACATATTTCTGCAACAGGTGGGCTACCCAGATGATCAGGAAGAAAAGAAGTACGCCACCAATAGTAAAAGTAGCGCTGCCGATGCTTCTTTGCTTTTCCATCAATGCAGTAAACACATCTTTGGACGTATTATAAATATTGAGGTTTGTAGTAAACACGATCAGCCAGAGCACGAATACCACGAAAACAATTGGTCCCCGGAAACCTTTCATCACAGCCTGGAAATCGAAAGAGGCTTTAAGCCCTTGCTTGGTACGGCTGGTTTCAATCTGCAATAAGATCGCTTCCATGCAAATCTCGCTGAACACGGCCAGGCCGATAGCTTGCGTAAAAGAGAAGATGGCCGTATTACCCAGTATCTGCGCCAGCGAGAACCGGCCGAATATATTGCAAAAGATGGCCAGTATGTTCATGATATTGTGCAGGATGATCACAAAGCGCAGGAAGCCGCGCAAACGAAGATGGTCTTTCATGCCGCGAAGGAACAAAGACCCAAATACCACAGAAAGAACATTCAGGAATATCAGCCATAC
>CBHEUU010000752.1:0-2613 GCA_965990355.1 uncultured Chitinophagaceae bacterium | reverse complement strand
TACGTATGGATATATGCTGGAAGAAAATCAACAGGACAATATATTGCCCGTTAAAAACAAAAAATAGAACCCGTAACAATGATCATCCACTGTCAACAATGTTGACAGTGGATGATTCATAATGGCATTATAACTTATCAGATAGCAATCCCCACATGCATCATCCCCCTATCCTTCGCTTTCACTTTTCCCTCTCCTAACTTTTGTGATAAAGGTGTTTGAAAGTTAACACCCGCGTTTATCCTTCCCACTGAAAACTCCATACCCAAAGTCCCCATTAACGAATACCCACCGGTTTCCCATACCTGTATATCTTTCGCTTTACAGTCTTTTGCAGCAGTTTCATATAATGCGCCTGTATTGGGTGTGATGCTTACTTTATCTCCAATACTAAACCGGTGATAGACGAGGGTGTTTAAAGTGAACTTGTTGCCGTACTGATAATCGTATTTATTGCGGGTATTCATTTTATAGCCGGCATTTACATTAATCCCTGTTTGCTGCAACCGGATATCATACATGATATGAGCAGAGAAATCCGTGCTTCCCGTGCCCAACTGAAATGTGTTTTGAGAAGACTGCTGAATATTCTTGTCTTCAGGATTGTATTTCCCGGCAGGAAGTTTTATGCCTCCGCCGATCCAGAGGGATTGTGTCAGTTTACTATGCCCATCTGTCGTATTCTGATCCAATAATTGATAATAACCAATAACGGTAATATCTCCCAATCCCCGGTCTGTCAGGTGTTCTTCCTGATTTTTCCTTTGTATGAAATTAAATGGAACAAAGGCGGTTATTCTGAACCTGGATCCGATATTGGTTGCGCCCCATAATTCGGCAATACGGTAGGTTTCTGTTGTGGTAAGATAGTTCACCGTTCCACCAGTTCCCAGGTGATGCAAGAGACTGTTTTGCTGGTAACGCAATCCGAAAAACCTTTTCCTGAACTGCGGAAGCAGGCCGAGATAAGAGCCGCCTGCACCACTTCCACAAATATCACAGGCCAAGGAAGGAATGGAAGCCAGAACAATCAACAGGCAATAAAGCTTTTTCATCAATCAGTAGTTTTAAAGGGTAAAGCAATACTCAGTTTTTCCCATTGCATGCTGACCTCACCTGCATGATCTCCTGTTGCGTTCACCTGGTAAGTAAGCCTTTGAATTAACCGGTTTTCCTTTGGAGAAACCGTTACTCTCACCAGGTCTTCTTTTTCCGAATATTCATCTGCGAGATGCTGTTCATAGTGGCTATTGATGATAACTATCCATTTTTCTTTGCCCGGGATAGTGAATAATGCATAGATGCCTTTGGGAATGGTTTTCTCCCCAATAACTACCGGCTTACTGAACTGTACTGTGGTCGCTTTGTGCGCGCCTGTCACCCACACTTTATCGTATCCCACGAGGCCTCCCCAAACGACCCTGTTCTTCACACCCGGCGAACCATATTCGATATGAACATGGGTTCCATTAATAGTAGCCATCGCTGTGCGATGAGGACTGCTCTTCATAGTATCTTCCTTGATCAGACCATTATTCACACTATCACAATAATTAGCGCTCTCTGCACTGCTTAAATGCGCTGCATGAGGATTGTCTGTGCGGGATTTATCTTTATCATTATTACAGCCAAAGCCAAATGCAAAAAGGATAAGCGAAAGGATAAGCAATTGTATTTTCATAATCTTGTTTTTCTACTGCTCTGCCAGCAGCGGGTTATTCAAAAAATTTCGGTCACTTAGTGTTTTCAAAAATGCGATCAGTTGTTGCTTCTCTTCATCTGTTAATGGAATTCCATTATCAAGAAGCGGATCTAAGTTAGGTGTTTGCTGCACATTGCCCCGGTAATGATCCAGTACAGCATCCAGCGTAATAAACCGGCCATCGTGCATATAAGGGGCAGTAAACTCCAGGTTCCGCAGGCTGGGCACTTTGAACTTATATTTATCCGCTTCATTTAATGTTACCATATACCGGCCCTCGTCGTTGTTCAACCCGATGGCAATACCATTATTCCGGAAAGAGTGATCGGTAAACAATGGCTCCTTATGGCAACTGCTGCATTTTTGCCTGAACAGCGCATATCCCTGTTGCTCTTCAGGAGTAAATACAACCCCAAGGTTGGTTGTCACGCTGTCGTACTTTGATTGGCTGCTTATGCATAACAACATGAATTGAGACAGCGCTTTCATCATCCTGGCTGTACTGATCTCTTCCGAGCCGAATGCTTTTTTGAAAAGACCGGGATACTGTGGATGTTGCCTTAGCTTATTCAATACATTCTCTACTGTTTCATCCATTTCCACATGATTGGTAATGGGAGCAACAGGCTGCAGATCGAGATCAAACACGCCTCCATCCCAAAAGAACGAAGGTATCCAGGCCAGGTTCATGATCGGCGGTGAGTTCCGGCTGCCCAATCTATCATCTATGCCATGACTCACATCATGCCCGTGTTGCGTGAAAGCAGAAGATTGTATATGGCAACTGCCGCAGGAAATAGTATTGTTCCGGGAAAGCCTTGGCTCATAAAACAGCTTACGCCCCAGTTCAAAACCATCTTTGGTTACAGGGTTATCCGCCAGGCGATATACCGGTTCTGGAAAATTCACCG
>CBHEUU010000751.1:0-2619 GCA_965990355.1 uncultured Chitinophagaceae bacterium | reverse complement strand
AACCTGATAGGCAACATGCAGGAATCACCCGGTTATTATACTTCCTATAATCTCCGCTCAAGGTTAAAAGAAAAAGGCCAGGATGCTTATTTCAATGAGCTGAAAAAAGATGCCGGTGAGGAAATGGAAATAATGGACCCTGCGATTGATTCCGTTAACAATTATGAAGATCCGCTGGCAATCAAATACCGGTTTAAGTTACCTGCAGATAAGGAAGATATCTGGTATTTCAATCCCATGTTCGGTGAAGGCTGGAAAGAGAATCCTTTTAAATCAGCAGAGCGCCTTTACCCTGTAGAAATGCCCTATGGTATTGATCAGACCTTTTTACTGCGCATGGATGTGCCGCCCGGTTATACAGTGGATGAATTGCCTAAACAGATCATAGTAAAGCTGAATCCCGAGGATGAAGGTAATTTTGAATATAGGGCGGTGGAAACTGCCGGCGTTATTTCTATCCGTTCGAGAATAAGGATCAGCCGTACCTATTTTTCACCGGAAGAATATACCATGCTGCGTGAGTTTTTCAATCTCGTGGTAAAAAAGCATAGCGAGCAGATCGTATTTAAAAAGAAAAAATAATGAAAACGCGGTTTATTATTGGATGCCTGCTGCTGATCAGTTCTGCTGTGTTGCATGCAAACGATGGTAAGTACTCCGTTTCCGGTATCTCACCTGTATTGCGGATGAATGCCAATGCAGTGGTGCGGCTGGAAGAGCTGAAGTTTGAGATAAAAAGCGTTAAAGAAGCTGTGCAGACCAGTCATTACGTGATCACCGTATTCAACGAGAATGGCGACCGCTGGGCTCAGTTTTCAGAGTACTATGATAATCACCGCAGCATTACAACAGTAGAAGGAATTCTTTATGATGCAAACGGAAAGCAAATAAAGAAGGTGAAGAAGAAGGATATGGAAGATATCAAGAGCACTTCGGAAGGCACGTTTATGGACGACAACAGGGTGAAGTTCCATAATTTTTATCAACGCACATATCCTTACACTGTTGAATACATTGTAGAGATCGATCATAAATCAACCTTGTTCTTTCCCATGTGGGCGCCCCGCGCCAGCGGCGGTATAGCCGTGGAAAAAAGTAGTCTTTCGGTTGTATGCCCTGCAGAGTACCAGTTCCGCTACCGGTCATTTTTATATAATGGAGAGCCGGTTACTGTACAGGAAAAAAATATACGCACAACCACCTGGTCGGTGGCCAATCAACCGGCCATCACAAAAGAACCGTACTCACCGCTATGGCATGAAATATCCACGGTTGTACTACTGGGGCCTACTGAATTCCAGGTAGACAATTACAAAGGGAATATGATGAGCTGGAAAGATTTTGGAAAGTTTGTGTATTCATTGAAAGTGGGCCGTGATCAATTGCCAGATAATATCAAGCAAACCGTTCATCAACTGGCTGATGGATTTACTGATCCAAAACAAAAAATATCCCGCCTGTATGAATACATGCAGAAGAATACCCGCTACGTTGGTATTCAGTTAGGCATTGGCGGCTGGCAGCCTTTTGATGCGAAATATGTGGCGACAAACGGTTATGGTGATTGTAAAGCGCTGGTGAATTATATGTACAGCCTGCTGAAAGAAGCCGGCATAAATTCTTATTACACATTGGTGCGTGCAGGAAAGTATGCTAATTATATTACTACAGAGTTTCCTTCACAGCAATTCAATCACGTCATTCTTTGTGTACCACTTCAGAAAGATACCGTGTGGCTGGAATGTACCAGCCAGACATTGCCTGCAGGCTACCTTGGTGATTTCACAGAAGGGAGGTTTGCATTGATGATAGATGAATCAGGCGGACAATTAGTGAGAACGCCGGAATATGGAAAGAAAGAAAACCTTCAAACCCGTGGCGTTAAAGCTGTATTGGAAAGTAACGGCACTTTGCAGATAACGGCAAATACCAATTACGAGGGCTTACAGCAGGATAATATTCACGACTTCATCCATCATCTCTCCCGCGATAAAGTAAAGGAATACCTGCATGAAGAGCTGGATTTTGCCACTTATGATATTAACCAGTTTGATTATAAAGAAAATAAAACTGCAATTCCTTCCATCCGGGAAGCACTGGATATAAGCGTGAGCAATTATGCCACCATTACCGGTAAACGGTTATTCATTATTCCCAATATCATGACCCGCTCTTACCAGAAGCCTGCTGCGGATAGTGCTCGCCGGTATGATATTCAATTGGGAATAGCTTATACTGAAATAGACACTGCGGAAATACAACTGCCCGATGGTTACGAAGCAGAAGCCCTTCCTGCCGATGTTTCGCTAAGCACCGCCTTTGGCACTTATAAAAGCACTACCAAGCTGAAAGACGGAAAGATCTTTTACTATCGCCGCATGGAACAAACCGGCGGCCGCTTCCCGGCCACCGATTACGCACAACTGGTAAAGTTTTATGAAACAGTCTATAAGGCAGATCGCAGCAGGTTCGTACTGATTAAAACTAAATGATTGATGCGGGATATGGGATGCTCGATAAGCGGGATCTTTTCAATTGTCACCCCGGACCAGATTTAGTAAACGTTCAAGTTTAAAGAATATAATATCCGGGGTCTCCCGGCGCTGCTCGCAATTCAAA
>CBHEUU010000750.1:0-2622 GCA_965990355.1 uncultured Chitinophagaceae bacterium | reverse complement strand
ATTAACGGAGTAACTTTTGTGAATGTATCACCCAATCTTTCCAATGGCTCAGTTAACCCGCAACGCCTTTCCAATGGTACCAGCGGTGAATTATCCTGGTTGAATAATGTGACACGCAAATGGGAGGATAAAAAGTATCTTTATCCCATTCCAACAAATGATTTATTGATCAATCCGGCACTGGGTCAGAACCCGGGCTGGTAAAATAATAAGAATACAATGACCCGTTTTTTTCTGGTACTCTTTACAAGCCTTGCTGTTACGTTTACCTGTTATTCGCAAACTATCACTGTAGGCACATTCAATGTGCGTTACGATAATCCAAGAGACAGCGGCAATCTCTGGAAAGACAGGGCACCTGTAGCAGCTGCATTGATCCGTTTTCATGATTTTGATATCGTAGGTACACAGGAAGGATTGAAAAATCAACTGGAAGACCTGCAAGCAAATCTGCCTGATTTCAGCTATTATGGTATAGGCAGGGATGATGGCCACGCAAAAGGAGAGCACTCTGCGATCTTTTACAGGAAATCCTTATTTAATGTGCTTGATAGCGGCAGCTTCTGGCTGTCTACCACACCTGATAAACCAGGCCCGGGTTGGGATGCACGGCTGAACCGCATCTGTTCCTGGCTTAAGCTGCAAACAAAAAAGGGCAAGAAAACCTTTTATGTGTTTAATGTGCATTATGATCACCAGGGTGTGGAAGCTAGGAAAGAAAGCAGCAAGCTGATACTGCAAAAGATCCAGCAGATAGCAGGCAAACAGCCTGTGGTATTTACCGGCGACTTCAATGGTGATCATCAAAGTGAATGGTACCTGAGTATTAAGAACAGTGGCATCGTTAAAGATGCGTTCACGCTGGCCGCCGATCCTTATGTAAATAATGGAAGCTTTAATAGTTTCAGGACCAATAATCCGTCAAACGATATCATTGATCATATTTTTGTGACGGATCATTTTGTGGTAAAGAAATATGGTGTGTTGACAGATACCTATCATGGAAGGTTTCCTTCTGATCATTACCCGGTGTTGGTGAGAGTGGAGTTCAAATAAAATATAGCTGACCGGCAGTAATTGCCGGTGCGATAGAGTAAAGCGCAGCGTCTTTAACGGATGCTGCGCTTTTATTATATTCGCCTATATGCAACGCAGGTTTCTTGCCTATTTTGTAATTAGTAGCCTTTTTTCGCTTTCTGCTTTTTCGCAAGGGGAGAAGATCTTCGATTCCCTTGCCCGGTGTTTTGCGGTACGCGACAGTCTTTTTACTTCGAGTCAGATCTACCTGCATACAGATAAGACTATTTACACTGGCAATGAGAATATCTGGTTTACCGGTTACCTGCTCCGGGCCAGCCAGCCTCTTGAACAATATCATACGCTTTATGTGTTTTTAAGTCACCGGGTTACTCAGCAGGTGGTGGCCTCCGAACAATTTGTAATGAAGCAGGGTCTGGCAGCAGGATATATTTTTGTCGCAGATAGTTTCCCCCCGGGAGATTATAATCTCGTTGCCTATACCAACGCTGTGAGTAATGAACCCTATCCCAGGGTATTTCAGCAGCAATTATCCATCCGGTATGGGGGCGGTAATCCTTTTACTGTTGAGTTGGAGGGCGGTGCTGTTTCAAAAGATTCGATAGGCTTTCTCGCCCGGGTTACCAATAAACAGATGCTGAAAGCAACCGGTGCTGCGTTTAATTTTGCAGTGTTTGCAGATGATAAGCTGATGAAGAAAGGCCGTTCTGTGGTGAGTCCTTTTGGAGAAGTGCCATTGACCATACCACAGGATTCTACTGCCCGCAAGCTGGAATTGCAGGTGGCTGTGCAAAAAGAAAAAACAGCATTTGCTACACGGGTGCCTTTGTCTTTTCTCGAAAAGCAACTCTCTTTCAGGTGGTATCCGGAGAGTGGGGACTGGGTAAATGGTTTGCCAGGCCGTACCGCATTTGAAGTAAGCGACCGTTCAGGTAAACCAGCTGCTATCAGAGGACTGTTATTAGAAGATAATCGCCCGGTTGCTACACTACGCACATCTTCTGCCGGTTCGGGTATAATAGAATTTACTCCAGTCGCAGGGAAACGATATTCGATTGCGCTGGATGATAAGGAAAAAATTATCACTGCTGCGCGACTTCCCTTAGTGAAATCAAAAGGAGCGGTGATGCAGGTTCAGGAAGCGGTAGTTCATGATACCCTGGTAATGAAATTGCGTTGTGCAGCTGCTGGCAATAAATTCTACCTGCTTATTCATAATTACCGGTTGGTGTATGATCTCTGGCAATTGAGGGTTGTTAACCCGGAGATCACGCTTCGTATCCCGGTGGTCAACATGGAAACAGGTCTTGCTACACTTACCTTACTGGATTCTGCTTTGCAACCTTTAGCTGAACGTACTTTTTTCAAAGGCTATGATTCTTTAGCATCTGTCAATATCAATCCTGATTCATCCCAGTATCACCGCCGTTCGATAATAAACCTGCGTATCAGGATGAGTGATGCTGGTGGTAATCCGCTTACTTCCACTTTTTCTAAGGCTATGGCGCTTACCAGACGAATAGATACTACTCGCTTCCAGGATATCGTTCCTTATTTGTTATTCAGGGATTATTTAGAAATGGG
>CBHEUU010000749.1:0-2629 GCA_965990355.1 uncultured Chitinophagaceae bacterium | reverse complement strand
AAGTGATCTGTGATGAAAGCTCACATATTTATCAATACGAAGGGGGCGGCATCGCTTTTAATTCCGGCGCTTCCGTGAAGTTGCTGCATGGCGACAGGGGCCGGATCACAGCAGAACAGGTAAAAGCAGCTATCAACCCTGATGATGTTCACCGCGCTGCCAGCAGGCTGGTGTCTTTAGAAAATACCTCCAACCGCGGCGGTGGCAGTTGCTACAACTGGGAAGATATTCTGCAAATCCGCGAGGTTTGCAATGAACATAAGCTGGCTTTCCATCTCGATGGCGCCAGGTTATGGAATGCGCTGATAGCCAAAAATGAAACGGCCAAACAATATGGCGAAACATTCGACAGCATTTCTGTTTGCCTCAGCAAAAGCCTGGGTTGCCCTGTGGGCAGTCTGCTCCTGGGCACCAAAGAACTGGTGCGCAAAGCCCGGAGATACCGTAAAGCATTTGGCGGAGGTATGCGCCAGGCGGGTTTTATTGCAGCAGCCGGTATTTACGCGCTCGAACATCATATCGGCCGGTTGAAAGAAGATCATCTTCATGCGCAGCAGATCGCCAATGCGATCAGTACAAGAAAATGGTTAAAAGAACTGTTGCCGGTGGAAACTAATATCATCATCTTTGAGCTGAAAGAAACCGGCGCCGCACCTCAGTTGGTAGCAAACCTCAAAGAGAAAGGTATACTGGCTTATGCCATTACACCCAGCCGCGTGAGACTGGTAGTGCACCTGGATATAAGCCCTGAAATGGTTGACCGTACGATCAATATTATATCAACACTATAAAAACATCATAATGCTTCCAAAAATCAATCCTACAACAACCGCAACCTGGCAATTACTGAAAGAAGAATATACCGTGATGCAATCAGTAAAAATGAAAGAACTGTTTGCAGCGGATAAAGAACGATTCAATAAATTCCATCTCCGGCTGGAAGACATACTGTTTGATTATTCCAAAAATATCATTACGGAAAAAACCCTGTCATTGTTGCTGCAACTGGCAGAAGATTGCAAATTGAAGGAGTCTATCGGGGCAATGTTCTCCGGTGATACGATCAATGAAACAGAACACCGTTCCGTATTGCATACGGCCCTCCGTAATTTTTCCAAAGAGCCCGTTCTTTCAGAGGGCGCGGACGTGATGCCGCAGGTGAAAAAAGTGCTGCGCAAAATGAAAACATTCTGTGATAATGTACATAGCGGTGAACACAGGGGCTATACCGGTAAACGCATCAAGTATATTGTGAACATTGGTATCGGTGGCAGTGACCTTGGTCCCCAGATGGTGTCTGAAGCATTGAAACCTTATTTTGTAGAAGATATCGAAACCTTTTTTGTATCGAATGTGGATGGCACGCATATCGCCGAAACATTGAAAAAGGTAAAACCGGAACGTACATTGTTCCTTATTGCATCCAAAACCTTTACTACGCAGGAAACCATGACCAATGCACATACGGCAAGACAATGGTTCCTGAAAAAAGCAAAGGATGAAGCGCATATTGCCAAACATTTCGTGGCCCTTTCCACCAATGAAAAAGAAGTAGTGAAATTTGGTATCGATAAAAAGAACATGTTTGAGTTCTGGGATTGGGTAGGCGGACGTTATTCACTCTGGAGCGCCATCGGTTTATCCATTTCACTCAGCATTGGTTATAAGAATTTTGAACTGCTGCTGAAAGGTGCGCATAATACCGACAATCATTTCCGTCAAACTGCTTTTGATAAGAATATACCGGTGCTGATGGCTTTGATCGGGCTTTGGTATACCAATTTCTTTGGCACACAAACAGAAGCGATCCTCCCCTACGATCAATACATGTATCGCTTTGCTGCTTACTTCCAGCAAGGCAATATGGAAAGCAATGGCAAAAGCACCGACCGCAGCGGCAAACCGGTTGAGCATGCCACAGGCCCCGTGATCTGGGGGGAGCCAGGCACCAATGGACAGCACGCTTTTTATCAGTTGATACACCAGGGCAGCATTAAGATCCCCTGCGATTTTATTGCCCCTGCACAGACGCATAATCCGATCGGGGACCATCATGTAAAACTGCTGTCCAACTTCTTTGCACAAACAGAAGCGCTGATGAACGGCAAAACCGCAGAGGAAGCAAGCACGGAGCTGGAAAAACAGGGATTGAACGCAGAACAGATCGCCAAACTGCTTCCTTTTAAAGTATTCACCGGCAACAGGCCTACCAATTCTTTCCTGGTGAAGATGATCACTCCTTATACACTGGGACAACTCATTGCACTGTATGAACACAAGATCTTCGTACAGGGCGTGATCTGGAATATTTTCAGTTTTGATCAGTGGGGTGTTGAACTGGGTAAGCAACTGGCAAATAAAATACTTCCCGAGCTGGAAAATAATGATCCCATAACAAGCCATGACTCATCTACAAATGGACTGATCAACGCCTTTAAGACAATGCGGAAATAAACGCCCCTTTCCCGCCTTACCGCCTTACCGGTAAGATAAAAACGGTAAGCAATTTTTTACCGGTAAGACGGGAAGGAGTCGTGTTTAAAATAAAAATAAAAAGTTTTAAAATTTAGAAAAACATATTTTATTAGTAAAGTAATCCTAGCCGCAGGAATTATTGGTTAATTAAAAG
>CBHEUU010000748.1:0-2630 GCA_965990355.1 uncultured Chitinophagaceae bacterium | reverse complement strand
TGGCTGAAAGGGGAAGCTTTTTTCGAAGTGGAACACGATACCACAAAACCCTTTATTGTTTATGCTGATAATATAGCAACTCGGGTTTTAGGAACCGGTTTTAACGTTACTGCATATCAACAGGATGATGCTATAAAAGTTACGCTCGTTCACGGAAAGGTATCCGTCAGAAAAGATATCGACTACCAGACAGTTTTGCTCGCACCGCAGCAGCAATTGCAATACTCAAAAAGAAATAAGCAATGGGGTGTGGTCCCTTATCCGGAAAATCCTGCGGAAAACTGGATGACAGGGGGGCTGGTATTTAATGAAACTCCAATCACTGCAGCACTGGAGGATATTGGACATCATTTTAATGTTAAAATACAATACACTCCACAACAATTAAAGAATAAGAAAGTAACTGCCCGGTTTGACTCTGCAAAAGACCTGTCCTTCATGCTGCAGAATATCCTTTTTGTGCACGACCTGGGCTTCAGATCCGAAAATGGAGTAATACAGATTTTTAATAAATAACATACGCAACAACCCTTGTTCCGTTGAGCTGATTCAATAAAAATAAACGATGTCAAAGACTGCACAGTTTCATTTGCCGGCAATATCAATCGCTTTCGTTTTTATGGTCCTTTGTTGGATAACAATATCATTTGATGTTGCAGGCCAGGCTACCAACAACAGAATAACAGTTAAAGAAAATAATACCAATGCGCTGAATATTGCCATACAATTACAGAAGCAATCGGGATACACGTTTTCTTATTCCGCTAACGACTTAATGAATGTAAAGGTTTCCAGTTATACTGTTACGAACGTGACGCTGAAACAGGCATTGCAAAAATTAAAAGAAGTTGCCGGTATTGATTATGCTATTCTCGAAAGCCATGTATCGCTTAAGATATTGAGACCGGCACATTCGCCAAAGGATACATTGGGGAGATATCATTTTGAAGGGGCTATTATTGATTTTGAGAACAGGACTCCCCTGGAAGACGTGGATGTTTTTATCCTGGATAAAAACGGGACCGTAGTTGCCAAAAAGACAACTGACAGGGATGGACGTTTTTCTATCATTTCAATAGATTCATTGCAAATGCTCAATTTTTCTAAAGTCGGTTATTCCAGCGAAATAAAAACTGTTTTTGCCGGACCACCGATAAGCGTTGAGATGTTTTCCACGAATAAAATGATTTCCGGAGTGGTTGTTTCTGCGCGACGGCAGCAGAATAACCAGGCATCTCTTTTGAACGCAAGAAAAAATGCTGCTATAGTAGTTGATGGCATTTCTGCAGAGCTTATTGAAAAATCAGGCAGTATTACTACAACGCAGGCATTGCAAAGAGTAACCGGCGTTACAATAACAGATGATAAATATGTGGCAGTACGGGGCCTGGGCGACCGCAGTGTTATTGGGCAGTTGAACGGGATCCGGCTGGCATCATCTGATCCGGACAGAAGTAGTATCCCATTAGATCTTATTCCAGCGAACTTATTAGATAATATTCAGGTATACAAAACCATGACGCCTGATATCCCTGCCGATGCATCCGGTGGCATTGTAGAACTGAAAACGCAGTCCATCCCAACCAGGCAGATACTTTCCATCGGCATTCAGCAAGGAACCAATTCTAATATCGGGTTTGGAGGCATGGTTAATAGTTACTATAACAGTGATATGGGGTTTCTTGCACAGAAGATCAACAAAAGGAATCTGCAAGGAGACTTTATAAACCTGGGAAAGCAGTATCCTGGTGGTTTGGCAGAAATACAACAGTTTATTGCGGGAGCCAATAACAACCAGGAGCGGCTTAATGAGGTAGCACGTATCAACAATATCATGCACCGCTTTGATCCGGTACTTACTACCCACTATAAGAAAGCAAGCCCGGATGGTGTTTACAGCATTGCATACGGGAATTCCTTTAAAATGTTTAAAACGCATCGCCTGGGTTTGATTGCAAGCGCCAGCTACTACAGCCGGTCTACCGATATTGCCGGAGCTCGTTTGAATCAATACAGTATCTATGAAGGAATAATGACAGGAAGCCCTTACATTAACCAATCCCGGAGCATCCCACCGTATATATCGCCGAATACACCCAAACTTGGTTCTTATGTTACTTACAGGGAAAACACCGGGACCCAAATTCTGAACTATGGATTTCTCACCGGATTAAGCTACCGGTTCAGCCAGAACCATGATATAAGTGTGCAGTATCTTGGCAGCAGGGGAGGAGAAACACAGGCTACCAGCTTATTCGGCCAATATCAATATACATCGGGTTTTACAGGGCCTATATATAATACTACTTACTCGCTTAAGCAAACGTATCGTGTCTTCAACACGTTTAACCTTCAGGGCGAGCACAAATTCGGAAAAGGTCAAAATGGCCCCAGGCTGAGCTATAACCTGGCTTCTTCAAAGGCTCTTCACAACAATCCTGATTACCGGTTTGCAAATATTGCTGAATACCGTCCTGCTGGCGGTGGTTATTATCCCATACCTAATGTAGACGGGCTTGAATATTTAGGAACCACAGCGCACTATAGCCTGGTATCCGGGTATGTGCGTGGCTATGGCCCCTTTGGTCTTATTCAAGCCGATCCCAATGGCAGGCGCTTTAGAAATCTCA
>CBHEUU010000747.1:0-2632 GCA_965990355.1 uncultured Chitinophagaceae bacterium | reverse complement strand
AATGATGCTGGTAAAGATCATCCGCAGGGCCAAGGAACTTATTTATACCGGCGAAGGATTGCATGCAGCTTCAAAAGTGCTGGACAATATGCTGAAGAATCCGCAGGACTACCAGAACATGAGCGATTCATTGCAGATCTTCTGCCGACTGGATGATCATGATGTGCTGGCTACCATCAAAAACTGGGGATGGCATCCGGATA
Source organism: uncultured Chitinophagaceae bacterium (assembly GCA_965990355.1). Taxonomy (GTDB): domain Bacteria; phylum Bacteroidota; class Bacteroidia; order Chitinophagales; family Chitinophagaceae; genus Terrimonas_A. The sequence continues at coordinate 2,429 of CBHEUU010000747.1, read as the reverse complement.
AAATATTGCGGCTGCTTTGCCGTTCTTTAATTGACAGGAACTTGTACAAAGTGAAATTGCAGGCAGAGCCGATCAACCCGGTCCTTCTTAAACAGCAGATACAGGAAGTGGCAGCCGCGCTGGAATTGAGTGAAGAAGAAACTGCCGAATATTTTGTGTTTACCGGCGAAGCCAGCAATACCACTTACAATCCTGCCGATGAAAGGATCAATATCCTTTTCAAGGACGGAACGGTCAAAGACATATCACAGGTAGACAATGCGCTGATACAGCACAATCTCAGCAGCACTGTTAAAAAATATTACATTTGTTACTGGAGAAATTAAATGGCGTAGTCCTTGCCGCTTTCTTTCACCGCAGAAGTAAATCTTTTATTCATGACATTCCCTGCATCGCAGATAGCACTTATCGTTAATGGTAAAGTAGAAGGTGATCCGAATGCTACAGTAGATTCATTTGGCAAAATTGAAGAAGCAAAGGAAGGGCAACTGAGTTTTCTCGCCAATCCCAAATATGAAGACTATCTGTATATTACAAAAGCCAGTGTACTGATCATCAATGAAGCCTATGAGCTGAAACAACCGGTAGCCACTACTTTGATCAGGGTGCCGGATGCCTATACTGCTTTTGCCACTCTTCTCAGCAAATACCAGGAGATCATGCAACAGCAACTGACCGGCGTACAGGAACCCAGCTATATTTCAAAAACCGCCAGCTATGGCCAGCAGGTTTTTATCGGCGCCTTTGCCTACCTGGGAGAAAATGTGAAAATCGGCAATAACACCAAAATATATCCGCAGGTTTATATAGGTGATAATGTTACCATCGGGAACAATTGCATCATTCACCCTGGTGTAAGGATCTACCAGGATTGCAAAGTTGGCAATTATATTACGATCCATGCAGGCACCATCATCGGAAGTGATGGTTTTGGTTTTGCTCCACAGGCAGACGGTAGCTTTAAAAAAGTGCCACAGATCGGGAATGTAGTGATTGAAGATCATGTTGAAATTGGTTCCAACACCACTATTGACAGGGCAACTATCGGTTCCACCATCATTCGCAGCGGCGCAAAACTCGACAACCTCATACAGATCGCCCACAATGTGGAGATCGGTAACAGTTCAGTGATTGCAGCCCAGGCCGGCGTAAGCGGAAGTACCAAGATCGGCAAAGGCGTAATGATCGGCGGGCAGGCTGGTATCGTAGGCCATATCCAACTTGGCGATGGCGCAAAAGTAAATGCACAAAGCGGTGTAAGTAAATCCATAGATCCGGGCAAAGCCGTAACAGGGTCACCTGCACATGACTACACTTCTGCACTCCGCAGCCAGGCTGTTACACGCAAACTGCCTGAGCTCGAAAAAAGAGTAAAGGAACTAGAAGCAGCTTTGAAACAATTACTGGCTGAATCCCGATAACCCCATTCACATCCGGCATTATGGCCTGGATGTGCTATCCCCCAGTTTATTCTGTTGCCTTTCATAAGGAACAGTATCTCTGCTACGGGCTGCTGAATCATAGAGCGTTGTATTGCGGTTGTTCACATCTGAATTATCCTTTGTATTCAGGCTGTCATTCGTTGTATCGCTCTTTGAAGCATTATTACAGGCTGCCAAAATGCAAAGGCTGAAAACAGCGATCATTATCTTTTTCATAAGTATTCTTTTAAGTTCTTAATCAACTATCTTATCCAAGAATACTGCCAGCCAGGTTTGCGGCATGGGGTATTTATTGCCGCTTCTGAAGAAAGTTAAAGAATGCCTAAAGCCTTCTCCCATTAAAAAAATTTATATGCAATAATTATCTGCCGGCATCTCCCTTTTCAAAAACCATCTGTTATGTGCAGCCTTATAAAACCAGCAGCCATTACCCTTTTATTATTAGGGTCCGTTTACGCTTTAGCAAAATTTCAAAAAGAAAAAAGATCAACACGTTATCAGGCCTCCCCAACTGTTGATACTCCCGCAATGAATATTTCCGAAAGCCATAAAGCCGGTTCCGCTAAAATACAGGCCGCCGTGCTCCTGGATGTAAGCAACAGCATGGATGGTCTTATTGACCAGGCCAAAGCCCAGCTATGGAATATGGTGAGCGTGATGGGCAAAGCCAGTTGCGATGGTGTTACTCCTACAGTGGAAATAGCATTATATGAATATGGACGCCCCACCAATGACGAAAGAAAAGGTTATGTAAAACAGATCAGCGGATTTACTACCGATCTTGACCAGGTATCCAAACAACTTTTCTCCCTGCTCACCAACGGAGGTGATGAATATTGCGGACAGGTAATGTACAGTTCTCTTACTGAAATGAGCTGGGACACTTCTTCTTCCACCTATAAAGTGATCTTTATTGCAGGCAATGAAGATTTCCTCCAGGGCAAACTCAGTTTCACTACCGCCTGTACCGAAGCGCGGAAAAAAAAT
>CBHEUU010000746.1:0-2637 GCA_965990355.1 uncultured Chitinophagaceae bacterium | reverse complement strand
AGCCCAGTGCACACCGCTGCCATAGGTGATAATGGCTATCTCTTCACCACCACGAACATGCCGGGCTTTACCGATCTCTATTTCATAATATTCTTCCGGTACCGGGCCTGCTATGCTCCGGTAAAGGGCTTTATGCTCAAAATACATTACGGGATTGGGATCATTGATGGCGGCTATCAGCAAACCCTTTGCGTCCATTGGCGTAGAAGGATACACCACTTTCAAACCGGGAGTGTGCGCAAACCAGGCCTCATTGCTTTGTGAATGAAAGGGACCGGCGCCAACACCACCACCTGCCGGCATGCGGATCACCACATCTGCATTTTGCCCCCAGCGGTAATGGATCTTCGCCAGGTTGTTGATGATCTGGTTGAAACCAACCGTTACAAAATCGGCAAACTGCATTTCCATCATGCTCTTGTATCCTTCGAGACTAAGACCTAAGGCCGCACCCACAATGGCACTTTCACAAAGCGGCGTGTTGCGTACTCTTTCTTTCCCAAATTCAGTTACAAAACCTTCGGTGATCTTAAATGCACCGCCATACTCTGCAATATCCTGCCCCATCAATACCAGGTTGGAATGTTGCTGCATGCTTTGCTGCAATCCTTCTTTTATGGCATCAATAAGACGGAGCTCCCGCTGCGATGAAGTTTGATAGGAAAGTGCTGAGTTATCAATTACTTCAGGCAGGCTGACAAATAAACCGGTCGCGGTTTTCTTTGCATACACATCATCCAACTCTGTTTCCGTATCTGCAATAACAGGTAATGTATCAAATCCTTTTTCCAGTTCTGATTCTATCTGCTGCTTGAATTCCGCTTTAATATTTTCAATATCATCAGCAGATAAAACGCCTTGCTCTGTTAAATAGGTTTCATAATTTTTTACCGGATCTTTCTGTTCCCATAATTCAAACAAACGCGGAGGAACATATTTGGTGCCACTGGCTTCTTCATGTCCCCGCATGCGGAAGGTAATGGCTTCTATCAAAAAAGGCTTTTGATGTTTAATGCAGTAATCACGTACACCGGCAATGGTGTCGTATACTGTGAGCAGGTTATTGCCATCGATCTGCACACCGTCCATTCCATACCCTTTGGCTTTATCCACCAGGCTGATGCAACGGTATTGTTCCGAAGTAGGCGTGCTGAGCCCATAACCATTATTTTCAATTAAGAAAATAACCGGCAGGTCCCAAACAGCCGCTACGTTCAATGCTTCATGAAAATCACCTTCACTGGTGCCTCCATCGCCGGAGAAAGCGAGGGAAACTTTTTCTTCGTGGCGTAATTTATTAGCCAGCGATACGCCATCAGCAATGGCCAGTTGCGGCCCCAGGTGGGAGATCATCCCGCATATATGATGTTCGCGGTTCCCGAAATGAAAACTCCTTTCACGTCCTTTACTATATCCCTCCTGCGTTCCCTGCCATTGCTGAAATAATTTATGCAGGGGCATCTGGCGGGTAGTAAACACTCCCAGGTTGCGATGCAATGGCATGATCCATTCATCTGGCTGTAAGGCCAGCGTGGCGCCAACAGCAATCGCTTCCTGCCCGATGCCACTAAACCATTTGGAAATTTTACCCTGCCGCAGCAAGATCAGCATCTTTTCTTCTATCATCCGCGGATAGAGAATGCTGCGGTAAAAATGTATAAGCTGGTCGTTCGAAAGATATTTCCTGTCGAAGGTCATTGTTGTAATCTGTTTGCGGTTTACCGTTTATGATTTGCGGTTATTTACCTTATAACAGCATTATTCGGCTGAATCGTTAACCTGTATCAAAACTATTGATAATTTCCTGACGAAACATGATCAACATCAATGATAACCTGCGAACAGCCCCATGCCTGGCAAACTTCTTTCTGATTTGGTATTATTTTATTTTACTTTGGGCATGTTACTTACAGCAAACAGCCTTGCCCGGGCACGCTACCACCTGATCACAGGCTTATTGTTTTTGTCCGGCACCCTGGGCACTTATGCCCAGCAAATGGGGAATGGCATAAAGCACGACAGCACTTATTATAAAAAATACCCCGGCCTGATTACCGGCCGGATATATCTTTCCAAAAAATACACCAGCCTGGCATTGGAAGGTCCCGAAGGTGTGAAAGCCCTCCGCTACCGTCCCAATACGCCACTGACAATGGGCGTGGGCGCTACCTATGGAATTCTGACACTGGGCATAGGATTTCCTGCTCCCTTTCTTCGTCCAAACAGTAAGGAAACCGGTAAAAGCAAGTACCTGGATCTGCAATCGCATATTTATGCGCCGGAATGGGTGATTGATTTATATGGTCAGTTCTATAAAGGTTATCATGCTGTGCCCAGGGGCTATGCGTCTACCAATCCTTCTGCTTATTATATCCGGCCTGATATGCGGGTTAACCTGTTGGGTGCATCTGTGTACCGTTTACTTAATGGAGAACAGTTTTCTTACCGTGCCGCAATTCTTCAAAATGAATGGCAGAAAAAATCGGCCGGTTCGCTTTTGGTAGGACTGGAAGCGTATACAGGCAGGGCAAAAGGTGATAGTGCGCTTGTGCCCAGTCATCTTGATTCTGTTTTCCGGCAAAGGGATATAAGCAAAGTGCGGTTTACTGAATTCGGTCCGGGTATTGGCTATGCATA
>CBHEUU010000745.1:0-2641 GCA_965990355.1 uncultured Chitinophagaceae bacterium | reverse complement strand
CGTCCACATTTTTTGTTTGAATACCTCCGCCGGAAAGCACCGGATTGATAAATATATCGGCAGCCCTAAAATAGGCTGTGATGGAAAGAACTTCACCCGCCATGATCACGGATGCATCTGTCAGTTTATTCAGGTATTGAAAAGCTGGGAAACGGTTCCTTCCGCAAATAATCACCCGGAAAGTCATACCAGCCGCCCGGAGCCTGGGCACAATTTCTGAAAAAATATCCCTTACCGCTTTTGCGTTTGGTTCATAATCCAGCGTGCCGGCGAAGAGTAATAACTTTTCTTCAGCCCCTATGCCATATTGCTCACGTATTGCTTTACCAGCTTCGGGGTCCGGTACAGGCCGCTCTACGCCATAGGGAACAATCAAACATTTTTCCGGGAGAAGACCAAAATGCTGAACAGCCCATTCCTGATCTTCCTGTGTTTTGAAAAGACTTAATGATGCACGGCGATGCACCCATTTTTCATAACGCTGAAGCAGCGGCCACCACCATTTACCAATCTGCCGGAACCTGTTTGATTCGATATTGTGGGAGTGGACTATCAAGCGCGAGCCGGTAGCCTTGGCGGCTAACCAGGCAGCAATACCATGATAAGGATGTTCAAGAATAATGATGGATGCTTTTTCCTGCCTGGCAATTCGCTTCACTTTTCGCCAGTATAGCGGATTGATCACTTGTTTTTGTCCTGTAGATAATACAGGCAATACTTTATAAGGCAATCCCTCTGGTGGATGATTATCATCAGAGCAAACGCATACTAATGGATAGTGACGGGAAAGATATTGATTAAAATGAGCGATCCCTTTCTGCCCACCAAATAAAGGCGGCAGCACTTTATACCATACCAGGCTGATGATCTTTTCCAGGAGTGTTTGGTTTAGATTGACTCATTAACCCCTCGCAGCATTCATTTAACTGGTCGCTTTCTTTTGCCCTTGCCTCCATGCCATAAACAAACCCCCAATGAGAGCGATCAGTATCGCAAATGATGCGATAAAAGAAATGTTCATCCCTTTTTTGAATGTTGCCGGTTCAAACACAAACCGTACGGCATGTTTACCTGCAGGAAGCTGTATGCCGCGCAGTGCATAGTCCGTTTTTAAATAAGCGGCAGGTTTGCCATCAATATAGGCATTCCAACCTGCGGGATAATATATTTCACTGAAGACAGCAAATTGCGGAGTGGCAGCGTTGGACTCGTAATCGATCTGGTCGTTATCAAATTTTGTCAACCGGATAGAAGCAGTGGAATCCCATTGCGGCTGCGTTACTGATGCGGCTGCTATTCCTTCAACAATTGCTGTATCCTTTAAGTTGGTTGAACCGATAGCCAGCAGGGCCGCAGTAGCATTATCCACTGCCTTTACATGTTTAACCAGCCAGCATGATCCATATGCATTTGGATTAGGAACGGCACGAATGCCCCCCCCGCCCTGAGGATCCCGGTCCTGCATGATAAAATACTTTGCATTCAACATGTTCAGCACTTCCGGGTTAGGAAGGCCGTTTAAATATTTTTTAGCAAGATTGTCCGCTACAGTAAGTTTTGCCGGGTGATAACCGGTAATGGATTTATGATAGTAAGATGCCTGTGCTTCGGTGTAAGCTCCCGGAGCATTATTGAAGATCCTGAAGTCAGGGTCTTTATCCTTCAGCAGTTCCTGATCTACTGCCTGCGGTGTGAAGTGCCTGCTAAGATCATCTGATGGGACATAATTTTCTTCGTTGAGATAATCATGGCTCACCAATGCAAGCTCGATGGTGCTGATGGCTACTAACCCGATGGCCAATGCCATGGGCTTGATCAGGTTTTTAATATAAAGGTACAGGCCACCTAACAGCAGCAATGCGAAACCCGCTGCTCTCAGCAACTGGCCACCAAACATTGCACGGCGGTCTTCTTTAAGACCAGTTATTACAGCCCGGCTGATAGTGTCATTGTTGGACTGTTGCCTTATATTAGCGGCAAGCTCATCATCATAATAAGCAGCATAGTCCATCAGCAGGTACATCAATCCCAGTAAAGCAAAAAGACCACCTACTGCATAAAGGATTTTCTTGAAATCTTTTTTCAATAATTCCTGTGCATTGTTGCGGAACAAAAGGAATTGCAAGGCCAGTGCGGCCATTACACCCATGGTCAGTTGCGGAATTACCTGGGCCATGGAAGGCGCCCTAAACTTATTGAACATAGGAAGATGCTCAAAAAGGAACAGGTTGAAGCCAGGGAAGTTTTTTCCCCAGGCAATAAAAATACCCAGGATGGTAGCAGCCAGCAATCCCCAGCGCAAAGGTGATTTTACAACAACAAAGCCGATTACAGCAAGAAGGCAGATAAATGCTCCCAGGTAAGCGGGACCAGCGGTGAAAGGCAGGGCTCCCCAGTATTTCGGCAAGCCTGTATTGGCGGCCTGGTTTTCGGGCACACCTGCTTCTACCAGTTTTTCCACTACATGGGAGTTCTCGCTTAACGGGGCGCGTGAGTAACCGCCAAATGCATTCGGCATAATAAGCGTGGTGATCTCGGGCTTGCTTATGCTGTATTCAAAAGCATAAGCTGTGTCGAGTCCTGTGGTCTGCACTGCCTTCACGGTGTCTTTTTCGATGGAAATATCATTGCCGCCGCGGGG
>CBHEUU010000744.1:0-2642 GCA_965990355.1 uncultured Chitinophagaceae bacterium | reverse complement strand
ATCCACCTGCATAGAAGGCTTCATGGTAGAAAGCATTTGCCTGTCCATATAATTCAGCAAAGCCACAAACCATAGAAGTCCTACCAGGACCCAGGGATAGATCTTTGATCCTGTTGTTGCAGTAATCGCAGGTTGCTGATATAATTTGCTTTCAGAAGAAGCCATTCAAACACTCTTTATTTGTGGTAGGGTTTCGCAATAATAACATTTGGTGTTCTGGTACCGGGCCTTACTTCTCCTCCGGGAAATACGATCATATTCTTCCAAATTACCAAAGAAGTGGTTACAGGCGCCCAAACACTGTTATTAGGCTTCTCTGCAAGATCATTTTTTTTATTGGTGTACATCCCGCCCGCGGGTGACCACAAATTTTTAAGAATATCGTATTGAAGTATCTTATCATTAAATCCCGGATGTTTCTCTTTCAGTGTCGCTACTGCTGCCGAATACGTTCCTGCATCTCCACCAAATATAAACATACCCTGCCCGGGTGAATAGAATGCCAATGAGGGCGCTGCAGTAACCGGCCAGGGAAGATCAGCAAGCTTTTTCCATCCTCCCTGTTCCGAAAATGAATAGGCATCTTTCAGGTAAGCCCTGTTTCCATCTGTCAGCTCTGCTCCGCTAAACAGATAGAAATTGCTGCTATCTGATCCTGCAACAGCCATCATGCGGGAAGGTCCGGGCCAGGAAGTCAATTCCTTCCATGAGCCTTTTCTTTGTGTTAAATCAAAATACAAAAAAATATTTTCTGAAGGAGAGGAAGGCGTCCGCAGTCCTCCCGCAATAAAAATTTTTTCACCGATCAATGCACCACAACTGTTAGCTAATGGAAAGGGCAGGGAAGGCAATTCTTCTATTTCAATTTTTCTGTTCCTGTACTGAAGCAGAAACACATTGGCAACATGCCCTTTCCCGTTGCTGCCACCAATCAATATCAAGCCGTATTTAGTAGATACAGAAACACCATAACCTAAAGGAAAAGGAAGTTTGCCGGCTTCTTTCCATTGAGACGTCGGCTTTTCAAGAACAAATATTTTATCGTACCATGTTTTTGTTCCACCGTTCCATGGAGTGCCACCATTGGGGAAATTACTTCCACCGGCAACAATCAATACATCATCGGCTGTACCTCCAAATGAACCTGCGAATCCAATAGAGTCAGGAATTGGAGGCAGCATGCCCCATTGAAACTTCTCTTTCTTCACAAAAAAATCCTGCGCATTCAGGTCAGCAACATTAATCAAGAGCAGAAGATTTAAAATAAACAATCGGCCTTTCAATCGCATTTATAATAGAATGATAAATTAAAGATTAAACAATTCAAGCACTTCTGCATCAGTTAATGCTTTATTGTAAATGATCATCTCGTCAATATCACCGTTAAAGAAATTTGAATTGGATGTAGGTCCTTCCTGAACACCAATTTTAAAACCTCCGCCATTGGAAACTACTTTCAAAACGGTTGCCGTAAGACTGCCTCTTTTCACACCATCAATGTAGATCGAAGTAACGAGCCCCTGCCTTACCGCAACAAGATGATGCCATTGCCCATCGGATACCTTGTTTGCCGATCCAAGATTAAGGATTGCAGCACCTGTGGCATCTTCCACATTTAACCGTACCAATTGGGTGGTAGTGTTATCACCAATACGCATCCAGCTTCCGTTGTCCAACGATCCGTTTTTTCCAGACTCCTGCCACACCATCATTCTTGTAGTAACTGGAGTTTTCAGCCAGTAGGAAACAGAATAATCATTTGCTCCAAAATTGTGAGCGCTGTGACCAGCAATTACTACACCTGTACCTCCATTAAAGGTAGCTACATTTCCCTGCTGACCTTTTCTATCTGTATTTGTAAATGTTACACCCGCACCGAGGGAAGTCGTCGAAATAGCATTAGGTCCTACATCATGAATATTCCCGTTAAAAGGTATAAAGGCGCCAAGACTTCCGGAAGGAATAACTAAAATGTAATTGTCAACTTCCTTGGTCACCGTTTTTACGCCATTGGATGCGGTCAGGCTTACTTTGTAACGGCCTGGTACTGTAAAATTGATCACCGGATTTTGCTCCGTTGATGTAATAGTTGCCGGACCTTCGATACTCCATTGCCATGAAGTAACAAAACCTAATGATTGATCAGCGAAGTTTATACTTCCTCCTGCATACGTTGCCGTTTCGTTACTTCCGAAATCAGCACTTACTGCATTGATATCAATCACCCGTAAAAAATTGGTTTTTGTTTTTTTATCCGAATACGAGGGATTGGATGCAGTTAGCGAAACATTGTAATAGCCGGTATCTGTAAAAGTAATAGTTGGGTTTTGTTGAGAGGAAGTCAATGTAGTACCTCCGCTCACTGGAACAAATTCCCAAAGCCATGTGTCCGGCTTGCCAGTGCTTGTATCTTTAAATGGTATTGCCTGGCTGGTGAAAACCACCGCTGCCGGCGTATTGAAATCTGCCTTTACCTGGTTGAAATCTACTTTGATGTATTCCTTCTTGGTTAGTGTAGTCGCCGTCTTACTATTGCTTACTTCAACAGTAACCGAATACAAGCCCGGCGTATTGTACTTAACAACAGGGCTCGATAAATCGGACGTAGCAGGCGTGCCTCCCTCAAATGTCCATTTCCATTT
>CBHEUU010000743.1:0-2653 GCA_965990355.1 uncultured Chitinophagaceae bacterium | reverse complement strand
GCATAAGGGAGCGCAGGTAAAGTGAATGCCATAGTATATTTTTTATTTGGTTATTCTAAACTAGCTGTGCCAGTTAATCTGTACCAAAGTTACGAGATATGAAGATTAAATCCAGATCATCTGCTGCATTCTGCAAACACAGTAATTTTTTCTTCTTTTTTCCATTTTTCTTTTGCAAAAACCCGCATGTTTTAAGCACCATTTTTGTGGCAATATGCTGTCTCCTTTTTAATAAACTGCTAAACTAAAATTCAACTGTTATGAGAAGTGTCACCAAATTATTTTGCGTGATGTCCTTCCTGTTTATGCTTCCTTGTAGCATATTCGGACAATCACGCCAGGTATCTGGAACAGTAACGGACAGCAAGGGCATAGCTGTTCCGTTAGCAACTGTTCAACAAAAAGGTACCAACAACGCTACTACAGCGAATGACAATGGATCATTTACGATCAATGTTACCGGTAATAACACGGTACTGATCATTTCCTCTGCCGGTTTTATTGAGCAGGAATTATCAATCGGTACATCGGCTACTTATACTGTTCAACTGCAGGAATCAGGAACATTAGGAGAGGTAGTGGTAACAGCGCTCGGTATCAATCGTCAACAGCGTTCGCTTGGTTATGCAACACAAGAGGTGAAAGGTGCCAATCTGACTTTTACTAAAGAGCAGAACGTAATAGGCTCGCTGGCAGGAAAAGTCGCTGGTGTGCAGGTTACTGGTTCTTCCGGTGCAAGTATGGGTGGCACTCAAAAGATCAAGATACGAGGTGTTAACTCTCTTCTTGGTACCGATCAGCCTTTGATTGTTATAGATGGAACTCCTATATCCAATGCAAATTTTGCCGGAAGAAATGGAGGCGATTATGGAAATGTTGGACAAGATGTTAACCCCGAAGATGTGGAATCGGTGAATGTGCTGAAAGGGCCTGCTGCATCTGCATTGTATGGTATTCGCGGACAATATGGTGTGATATTGATTACCACCAAAAAAGGGTCAAAGAGTGCCAAAAAGGTCAATGTACAATTAAACTCTGCTTTTTCTATTGAGAAGGTTGGTAATCTCCTGCCTATGCAAAACCTCTATGGAGGAGGTAGCGTGCAACCCTGGCGTACATTAGGTAATGGCGATAAATATGTCGACATTTCGATCGATGAAAGCTGGGGGCCAAGAATGGATGGTTCAATGGTGCGACAGATATTTAGTTTTTATCCGCAAGACTCTGAATATGGACAATTAACGCCATTTGTACCACATCCAGACAATATTAAAGATTATTTTGAAACAGGTTCTACTATCAATAATGGTGTGACCGTGTCAGGCGGTAATTCCAATTCTACTTTCCGGCTTAGTTATAATAATACTCGCATTGAAGGTGTGGAACCCAATACATGGCTAAGAAGGAATAACTTAAGTATCAATGCATCTCTTGATCTTACATCAAGAATCACCGTTTCTACCAATTTTAATTATGCCAACAATAGTGGCCAGCGTCCAGCCCAGGGTTATGAAGGAGGATCGCGAAACATGTTCCAATGGTTTCAAAGGAACCTGGACATGAATAAGTTGAAGAATTATAAATATAGCGACGGTACTTTTCTACATTGGAACCTGCGACGTCCCAGTGCAGATGGAGTAATAAGCAATTTTGAACCTCTTTACTGGAATAACCCCTATTTCGAAGCATACGAAAATCCAAGTAATGACAGCAGGGATAGGATATTTGGAGATGTGGGCCTTAGCTGGCAGATCTTACCTGGTCTTAAGCTGAGCGGCTTCGTTCGCGCAGATCAATTCACCCAAAATATCGAGACGCGTGAGGCAGCCGGAGGTTGGAAAGTGCCTTCGTATTCAAACGGTAAATATCAGAACAAAGAAATGAATTATGAATTCCTTGGCCAGTATACAAAATCATGGGGTGATTTGTCACTTACAGCTAATGCAGGAGCCAATCTTTATAACAGGCGTTATTCTTATATTGCCGTGTCTACTGCAGGAGGTCTTTCCAGCCCGGATTACTATAATATTGATGCATCCATTGACCGCCCGGGAGCAAGTACTTATTTATTGCGGAAGCAAATCCGAAGTATATATGCCATGGCTTCTTTAGGATATAAGAATACGTATTTTCTTGACGCTTCTGTACGAAATGATAACTCATCTACTTTGCCGAAGCATAACAACTCATATTGGTATTCTTCTGTTTCGGGAAGCTTTGTGTTCAGCGAACTGATCAAATGGAGTCCCTTAAGTCTTGGAAAAATAAGGCTGAGTTATGCAAAAGCAGGCTCTGACCTGGATCCCTATCTTACTTCATTTACTTACAGGGTGGGTGGCATTTATGGTAATAACAGTACGTTATTTTTACCTGACGAACTGATCAATCCGAATATTGAGCCTTCTTTTGCTAATTCATACGAAGCAGGTATTGATCTTCGCTTTTTAAAAGACAGGTTAGGGTTAAGTTTTACCTGGTATCAACAGATCAACGAAAAACAGATCATCCGGCTTGATGTATCTGGTACAAGCGGATACAGTTCAGCAAGAGTTAATGCTGGTGAAATACGTAATAAGGGCGTTGAGTTCAGCCTTTCTGGGTCACCGGTTAAAAAAAGAAATTTTTCATGGGATGCTATTGCAAATATTGCCTG
>CBHEUU010000742.1:0-2655 GCA_965990355.1 uncultured Chitinophagaceae bacterium | reverse complement strand
TGATCGTTCCATCATTTTCCGGATATCCCTTACATCCTGCAGCCTGTCCCACGGTTGGTTTTCTGAGCTCATAGAAAAGCACTTTGAAATACAAAGTAAGTGCGCAGAATCTAAAGTTCCAAATATTCAGGTTGTTAATTTTTACTATCTGTTCCGATCACCATTTTTCCCTAACTTGATGCTACAAAACCGCTTGCATGCCCTCAACTTATATTCTCGCCCTGGACCAGGGCACTACCAGCAGCCGCAGTATGTTATTTGACCAGCAGGGAAATGTTGTCAGCCTGGCACAAAAAGAATTCAAACAATATTTTCCCCAACCCGGCTGGGTAGAACATGACGCGGAAGAAATATGGAGCACCCAATATGGTACACTGGCAGAAACTGTCGCCAAAGCCAATATCACGATGCGGCAGGTAGCCGGCATCGGCATCACCAATCAAAGGGAGACCACCGTGGTATGGGACCGGCAAACCAGCAAACCCATTTGTCCCGCTATTGTATGGCAGGACCGGCGCACAGCCGCTTATTGCGATGAGTTGAAAGCTGCAGGCCTGTCCAACGTGATCCGCGAAAAAACAGGTCTTGTGATTGATGCTTACTTCTCCGCCACCAAATTGAAATGGATACTGGACAATGTTCCCGGCGCCCGTCAAAAAGCTGAACAGGGCCAACTGGCTTTTGGCACCATTGACACATGGCTCGTTTGGAAATTATCCGGCGGTGATCTCCATGTTACAGACGTGTCCAATGCATCCCGTACCTTACTGCTTAATATCCATACCTGCGAATGGGATGATGAACTGCTGAAATTGTTCAATATTCCCCGCAGTTTACTACCTGAAGTAAAACCTTCAAGCAAAATATATGGTGTTACCGGCAGTTTTATCCCCGACTCAAGAATACCGATCGCAGGTATTGCGGGCGATCAGCAAGCCGCTTTATTTGGTCAGCAATGCACTACACCCGGCATGGTAAAAAACACTTATGGTACCGGTTGCTTTATGCTGATGAATACTGGTGAAAAAGCCATTACTTCCAATAACAACCTGCTTACCACCATTGCGTGGAAGATCAATGATAAAGTGGAATATGCACTGGAAGGAAGCGTGTTCATTGCCGGCGCTGTGGTACAATGGTTAAGGGATGAACTGAAGATCATCCGTAAGTCTTCCGAAGTAGAAGCACTTGCTGCCCAGGTTAAAGACTCGAATGGAGTATATATGGTGCCTGCTTTTGCAGGATTGGGCGCTCCTTACTGGAATGCTTATGCCAAAGGTTCTTTATTTGGCCTTACACGGGGAAGCAGCAAAGCGCATATTGCCAGAGCTGCGTTGGACAGTATCGCTTATCAAACCCATGACGTTTTAAAAGCCATGGAAGCAGATGCCGGTATCCGCATTAAAGAATTAAGAGTAGATGGAGGAGGAACGATCAATAATAAACTCATGCAATTCCAGAGTGATATACTGGACACGAACGTAGTGCGGCCTGTTATCACTGAAACAACAGCGCTTGGAGCCGCCTATCTCGCCGGACTTGCTGTTGGTTACTGGAAAAATACAGCCGCGATCCAGGAGCAATGGAAAGCCGACAAAACTTTTCACCCTGCGATTGATGCTGAGCAAAGAAATGAACTGATAAAAGGATGGCACAGGGCTGTGCGCGCTTCAATAGCATGGGCTAATGACAAATAACAACAGAAAGCTTAATTCTCTATGAAACGCCCATGCATTTTTATACCAGGGATGTATACAGGGCGTTACATTCAACAAAACTATAAGCCGCCTTTGGCGGCGAACTAAAAACTAATGAATGAATCGTTCCCTGATGATATCCCAGCTCGAATCCCCGCAGGAATGGGATATCGCCATCATTGGCGGTGGCGCTACTGGTCTTGGCGCTGCAGTAGATGCTGCTTCGCGCGGTTTCAAAACCATTTTGTTTGAGCAGCATGATTTTGCGAGCGGCACTTCTTCACGAAGCACCAAACTGGTGCATGGTGGGGTCCGTTACCTGCAACAAGGCAATATCAAACTGGTAATGGAAGCTTTGAAAGAAAGAGGCCTTCTTTTAAAAAACGCTCCGCATCTTGCCCATAACCAAACTTTCCTTGTTCCGAATTATAAATGGTGGGAAAGCCCTTTTTATGGCATCGGCTTAAAGATATACGATTGGATGGCGGGCAAACTGGGACTTGGTCCTTCCCGTTTTCTTTCAAAAGAAGAAACGCTGAAACTGGCTCCCACTCTAGATCCCACAGATCTGCGTGGTGCTATACTATATCATGACGGTCAGTTTGATGACGCAAGGCTGGCAATCAATCTGGCACAAACCGCTGCACAGCACGGAGCTGTTGCATTGAATTATTTTCCTGTTACAGGTTTAATCAAATCCCAAAATAAAGTACAGGGTATAACAGTAAAGGATCAATTAACCGGCAAACAATATAAAGTAAAATGCAAGGCATTGATCAATGCCACTGGTGTATTCACCGACACCATACTTGAAATGGATGATCCCGGTCATGAAAGCATGATCTCACCCAGCCAGGGCATTCACCTGGTGGTGGATAAAGAATTCCTCCCTGGCAATACGGCTATCCTGATCCCACGCACGGATGATGGAAGGGTTCTTTTTGCCGTACCCTGGCAT
>CBHEUU010000741.1:0-2657 GCA_965990355.1 uncultured Chitinophagaceae bacterium | reverse complement strand
GGCCATATGTATTAAGTGACCGGAACCGGGCACCAATGTTTCCAGTAATTTTGCACTTGCCAACGCTTTTTCAGGAGTAGCGGAGGCCTCCAGTGCATGTATATAAAAATGATGTGCTCCCGGATGTTTAGGATTAATTTTCATTAAATGATCCATTATAGCCAGCAACTCCGGTGTCCATGTCTTTGGTGTTTTTGTCTTTTTATCATACAGATCCCAGGGATGCATGTCCATGATCGATTCAGCGTATAAAGCCCCAACATCAGGGTCGGTTGGATATTGTGTATACACCTTTTTCATAGCTTCGGAGTATGCAATATCCAATGGGCTGCGGTTGGCCGGCGGCCGGGCCACATACCGGGCAGTTAATGCTTCAATAAGAGCAACTTCTTTTGGCGTGCAGTTTTTGGTAAGTGATTTTGCTTTAGTGACAGCTTCGTAAGCACGCTGAAAATTATCTTCCTCCATTCCGGCATTGTAATTAGGCCCTAACACGTACGCAAAACCCCAGTAAGCCATGGCGCAAGTGGAATCCAACCGGCTTGCTTCATAAAACGACCTTGCGGCTTCAGCATGGTTAAAGCCATAAGCCAGCATCATGCCCTGATTAAAATATTCCTGTGCTTCTTTACTGGAAGTTGAGATTTTGAGATCAATACCGCCCAATCCTTCAAGCTTTGGTGCTTTTTTTCCTGAAGTGTACCAGTCTTTGTCGTTTGTTTTGGGGCTGTAACAGCCAAGGACGGGAGAGTTTTTCTCAGCTGACTGATTTCCTTTGTTTGCATTGTTGTTGTTGCATGCAAAAAGAATAGCAATGGAAGCGAACGTAAAAAATCGTTGGAACATAAAACATTTATTTGATACTTATAGATTCCTTTTAAAGGTTTCACACAACAGGTCGCGGATTGGCGATTGGAGGGATCTTCAGCACATTGCTCACGGAAGGGACCAATGCTTAAATTTAAGCAAAAAACATATTAATTGCAAAGCCGGATTGATCATACAGGATTGAGAAGTTAAACGGCCGGCTCGTAGATAAGCTGCACAACCCCCGATCTGAACACATTGGTTTTAACCAAACCCAATCTTACCCGCTCCTTTAAGTTTTCAAATAATGGCTTCCCGCTACCTAAAGCTATCGGGTGGACAGATATCCTGTATATGTCAATAAGACCAAGATCAATAAAAGTCCTGATAAGACCTGCTCCGCCATAAAGCCAGATATCTTTCCCTTCCTGTTGTTTGATCTCAGCTACTTTATTAACTATATCAGAACTTATGAAAGTGGCTTTTTCATCCTGCCTGTTTTGGCTGGAAAAAACGAATTTGTTCTTTGAATGTATTTCCTGCCATAATATTTGTTCTGCAGGACTGCCATTTGCTTCTGGCAGGAAATTTCCCCAGCTATCATAGCTCACCCTACCATAAAATATGGTGTCTATACTTGCCAAAAAACTATCAAAGTTCATATCGTCATCCATAATGCACCAATCAATTTCTCCATTTGGGCCTTCGATAAACCCGTCTAAGGATGTTGCTAAATCTAAAATTACCTTTCTCATTAAAATAAATGTTGTAAGCCGTCAAGTTACTACTTCCTTTGTCAATTCATCCCTCCTTTTCATCAACTCATACAGGACACGCCACGAAACTCTTGCCAATGGTTGTCATTTACAAAAAGTGTAATTATGAAAAAAACAGGATATACATTGGCCTTGATCATATTATTGATAAGCTCCTGTAGAAAAGATAATAGCGACGAACCTCAGGACCCTGGCAACCAACTGCCGGCAATGCTTTATACTGACCTTCATAACCGGGAGTTAAAATTCCAGCAGTCTCAATCAATAGATCTTGATCAGGATGGAACTATTGATATTGCCTTCTCCACCTGGTACATTGGAGATCCGGTTGAAAAGGAAGATGAAGTGCTGTTCTTTGCCAGCTCTTATGTTCATAGTAATCTGTTGGTGAATGACAACAATGGGTCACCAGCCTTTAACCCTGGTGATATTATTCCTGTAAACAATTACCCGGGCTATCATTGGTACCAGGTGTCACAAGTGGAAATGGCCCTGAAAAATACGCCTGTAAGCGGTCCGCCTTATTGGGAGGGGAATTGGAAACAGGTGAGTCATAAATACCTTGCTATCCAGATCGTCAAAGAAAACAAGCGATACAATGGGTGGATAGAAGTTTCATTCGATACGGCTGATGAAAAAATGGTATTGCATAAATCTGCAGTAAGTAAAGAATCGGAAAAAGCTGTATCGGCGGGAAAATAAATTACAATTCAATTTTAAAACACAACCTGCTCTTCTACCTACAATCAGGTAGATAAAATTACTTGTTTTCCAGTATTGCCCTCCATACTTCACGAGCCTAGCTTTGCATCCATTAATCACGTTTAATAGAAAGAAATGAAAACTAACAAAGCAAAGCGCATTATTTTCAGTTTATGCCTGGTAACAATTGCAGGTTTTGGATTCACCGGATGCAGTGACGACGATAAACCTGCTAATAACGCCAAAGCAAACATGAAATTCACTTTTAAAGTAACAGGGGCTGATGCGAATGACCAGATTACGTTCCAGGCAGGAGCAGGAAATCATGATGCCAGCCAGTATGGCTCTCCTGTTTGGAAAATAAACGGTGTT
>CBHEUU010000740.1:0-2658 GCA_965990355.1 uncultured Chitinophagaceae bacterium | reverse complement strand
ACGAAATCGAGACGAGCATTGCCGTGGGGATATAGGTCTGAATGACATGAAAGAGCACGAGGCGTTTCATCACGATCAAGGCACGTATACACGACCAGTTTCCTAATAGAAAACCCCTATTTTTCGGGTAAGGATAGGCCACGACCCAATTACGGTCATATATATACGTTAAAATTTTCTAGTTATTGCCCTGAATAGTGAAGATGATGAATATGGATGAAGAAACTAAAAAAGAAAGACCTCCCTTTCAGAAGGCCCTTCGGTTTATGATGCTAAAATGAAAGCCTAAAACACCAACAATCGTTAGTCTTCTTTATTTCCTTTGGGTAAAGTAACTGACATCTCCATCCATCGTTACCTCCAGCACAATCGCTTTCGAACCTTTGCTCAACTCTACAAAATAATTGTCTTCATCAGAAACAGTCATGCCATACATCACCAAGTCTGAAACATTGAATTCGTTATCATCATAAAGAATTACCTTATCAATAGAGTATCCTTTGTAATGCTTATTGATATTATTTTGCGCACTGAGAGGAAGGGCGCTGAAATCCGCAGGACTTGTAGTACCCACCAGTTCCGCCTCATTATCATAATAAGCGGTCATTAGTTTTCCTTCCTTCACAAAACTTGCTTCATCAAAATAAGATGTTCTTTTCCAGCTTGGGTTCACGTTGCCGAAGTCCTGAAAAAAATGGTCTTTGGCCAACCCGCTTACATCTTCGCCCTGCAAATGACGCAGTTCTTTCTTTTCTTTCTTCGCTTCTTTCTTTTCAGCTTTGGCTTCCTTTTTTTCGGTATTTATTTTGGTAACGCTCATGGAATTGTCCTGTGCATTTAAACCTGCGCTTGCCAGCAATAAGGCCATTGGCACTATCATTATCTTTTTCATGTTGATTTTATTTATAGGTGACAGTTTATTTACGATTCAAAGCTAGTATGGGCTTCTGACGGGCAAGACCGGCAATCGGTGAACAGGCATTACGTGTAGATAACAGAGGAGAGATAATGGATGGTAAGAGTAATGAAGAAGGTTACTTGTTGCCCAATACTGTGTCGATCTTTTCCGCAACAGCCGCGAAATCACCATCGAAATGATGCCCGCCTTTAATAATATCACTATGATGGTTCGCCAGTTTTATCTGGCTTACAGGAAACCCGCTTTCATCTTCCCCAAAAAGAGTAGTTGTTTTTTGATTGCCCAGCCGGTTGATCTCCGTTACCACATCCATGCTCCGCTTCTTACCTATACCAAGCATGTCTGAAAGATGTATTTCAAAATCAGTAGATGTGGATGGAGATAATAAGACCACATCGGTCAGCTGGCTTTTCAATGAATCCGGCAACCGGTTCACCACAAAAGGCGTAATATCTGCTCCAAAAGAATATCCGATCATCACCCAATGATGATTGACTCTCGACCGCAAGGCATTGCTGAGATAACCCGCAATAGCTTCAGCGGTTTGCTCCGGGGTTTTCTTATCCCAGAAATAAGAATGTGCATCCAGGGAAGCAATGGAATAACCTTTATCATGAATGGCATTGCAAAGCGATACAGTAAATCCTTTCAAACCTCCATCCCCACTCACAAAAAAGACAAATGGTTTATTTGTTTGCGAAAGCTGTTCTTTCAACGGCAGTTTTCCCTGGGCAGATAATTGCCCCAGCAAGAGCAGGGAAATCATAATGCCTGTCCATCTTTTCATACACTGATATATTTATTTTATACAACCAACTCAGGGTTTCATCACCCTGTTCAATGCCACGGGCAATTGCAGCAGGTCAAAATCATTTTCATAAATAAGATATTTGTTCTCCCACATCGTTGCATATTTTTCCTTGAACTCACGCAAGCCTTTGTAATGACCAAAACGCTTAATCCGCACTGCGGCCATC
Source organism: uncultured Chitinophagaceae bacterium (assembly GCA_965990355.1). GTDB lineage: Bacteria > Bacteroidota > Bacteroidia > Chitinophagales > Chitinophagaceae > Terrimonas_A. The sequence goes on along the minus strand of CBHEUU010000740.1, from coordinate 762 downwards.
TTCAGCAGTTGCTCTGCTGTATTCACCGGCTGCTCAATCCCTGTCAACGGCACCAGGCCCATATTCAAATATGCCTGTTTCTTTTCTTTGGCATATTGGATCAGCCGGATGATCAATGCATCCATTGCTGCACCGGGTGCGTCGGCTGTTTTCCGGATCAGATCATACGTGCATTCTTCCGGCGAAAAATCAGGGATGATATTAAGGAATGCTTTTACCTGCCCCTCTGCATCTTCTACCGTAATAATATCCTGCTGCTGCAGTTCTGCGGCATCAAACAAGCCCTGTGAAAAAACCAGTTCGCCTTTATGAAAATATTGCAACCATTCATCCGATACGCTCTTCAGCGATTCAACTAGCGCTGGTTTATGCGGCGGTTTATATAAATGTGTTGCGAATCCTTTTTTCTGCAAACCGCTTAATCCATTCCGCAAAGATTTTTTGTCTTTTCCCTCGAGATTGAACAGCTGCACATCCACGATCGCTTCCTGTCCGATCATCAGCTTTTGCAGAGAACCAAATAAAGAAATGCTGTTTTCATCTACCCGGTAATACGCGGCTTTCCATCCCGCCTTCCTGCAATACGCATCAAACTCACGTATTACCGCAGCTTTATCTTCTTCTGCACACACAGGCTCTTCCAGTACAATTGCAAACCCGCCGGCAACACGATAGGCCATGAACGCATCAAACTGTGCTGAAAAAAAATATTGTTTATCCCTGTACAGTTTAAAATAATCAACGGCTGATTGCCCATACAGG
>CBHEUU010000739.1:0-2658 GCA_965990355.1 uncultured Chitinophagaceae bacterium | reverse complement strand
GATCTCCGCAAGCAATTGAAGAAGCCCGAGCTGGCAGATGTAAAACTGATCATTGCCCATTGCAGCAGCAATGAAGTGCGCCAGTTTGCCGAAGCGGCGTTGAAAAGAAATATCCCGGTGATCAACACTACTATTCCCAATGATGGTGGTGTAAGCGGCAACCCATACTTCGTTGTACTTAACCCTACATTGCGTACGCTGTGCGAAGGCATTTACAAATACATACAGAAATATTATGCTACCAGGCAGGTGGTTGTATTCCGGAAAAAAGGAGCGATCGAAGACCAGATCAAAACCGTGTTTGATGATTATGGCAAAACCACCGCTTCTGTTCCATTGAAACTGAAATATGTTGACCTGATTGATAGCTTTACCGTTAACCAATTGAAAGCACAACTGGATAGCAACCGCAACACCGTTTGCATTGCAGGTACTCTTGATGCTGCTTTTGGCAAAAGGCTGGCGCAGCAATTAGCTTCAATTAGTAAATCGTACCCAATGACATTAATGGGCATGCCCACCTGGGATGGCAGCCGTGATTTTACCAGGCCTGAATTCATTGGGCTGGAAATCGTTTATGCCAATCCTTTTTACAATCCCAAATCAGATAAGATCAGCCAGGAGATAACCGCTTTCTTCAACAATACCATGTATGCAAGGCCGAGTGATATGGTATTCCGCGGGTATGAAGTAACCTGGAAGTTTGCCAAACTGCTGATACGCTATGGCAATGATCTTTCTTCCAATTTAGGTGACAAAGGAAATAAAGTGTTCACTGATTTTGATATACAGCCGGTGCTGGAAAGAAGCAGCATGACCTTACAGTATTTCGAAAACAAGAAACTGTATTTCTTAAAATGGCAGGATGGCTTAATAAAGGGAGTGAACTAAGATAGCGGCATGAAAACTGTTGTATCTTTAGAAAACCCTTTCCTTGTCTTCCCTTATTCAATTTTCTGACAGCGGTCTTTATTGCCCACAGGGCCGGTTTTACATTGATCCCTGGCGCCCGGTGGAAAAAGCAATTATTACTCACGCCCATAGCGATCATGCCCGGGCTGGCAGCCAGTCGTATCTCTGTCACCGCGATAGCCTCCCATTGCTTGAACTCCGCCTCGGGGCAAATGTTTATCAAACTGTAGAATGGAATGAACCTGTTTTTATCAATGGGGTAAAAGTTTCCCTGCACCCTGCCGGTCATATCATCGGCTCTTCACAAGTAAGGCTGGAATACCAGGGCGAAGTATGGGTAGTGAGCGGTGATTATAAAACCGAAAATGATGGCATTAGTGGCATTTTTGAACCGTTGAAATGTGATGTGTTTATTACAGAATCCACTTTTGGTTTACCTATCTACAACTGGAAACCGCAGGAAGAAATCTTCCGTTCCATACAGGATTGGATATTGAAGAATCATGCAGAAGGAAAAACATCGGTACTGATGGCTTATAGTTTGGGTAAAGCACAGCGCTTGTTACCCTGCATAGAACCTACGGGCCTTCCTGTTTTTTTACATGGCGCTATTTACAATGTTCACCAGGCATTGATCAATGCCGGACATAAACTGCCGGCTGTACAAAGAGTACAACCGGATATGGCGAAAGATGTTTTCAAAGGCAATGTGGTGATAGCGCCGGGAAGTGCCGATGGCAGTCCCTGGATGAAGCGTTTTCCTTCTTATAGTGTTGGTGTTTGCAGTGGCTGGATGCAGGTGAGAGGAAATGTTCGCCGGAGGAATGCCGATGCAGGTTTTGCATTAAGTGATCATGCAGACTGGAACGGCCTGCTGAAAACAGTAAAAGCCACCGGTGCAAAAAAGGTATTTGTTACACACGGATTCCAGGCGGCTTTCAGCCGGTATCTCACGGAGACTGGCATTGAAGCAGCTGAAGTAAAAACCGAATACGGACAGGAAGATGAAGTCGATGTAAATGAAAATATTAATGCTACTGAATGAAACAGTTTGCGGAATTGGTAAACATACTGGGCACTTCCACTAAAACAAACGATAAGCTCGATGCTTTATCCGCTTATTTCGCTGCAGCGAATGATAAGGATAAAGTATGGGTGATCGCTTTGTTCAGCGGCAGGCGGCCAAGACGCACCATTAATTCCACACTGTTGCAGCAATGGTGTTCCGAACTTATCGGCATTCCTTTATGGCTATTTGAAGAATCGTACCACACTGTAGGTGATCTTTCTGAAACGATTGCCCTGCTCATCCCTGATTCATTAAGGGATGAAAGCACTACACCACATCCGCTTCATTATTATGTAGAAAAATTCCAGGAGCTGTCCAGTGCATCTGAAGAAGATAAGAAATCGTTCATGATACAATCCTGGAAGGAGCTGGTTTCTCCGGGAGAACGATTTGTATTCAACAAATTATTGTCAGGCGCTTTCCGTATTGGTGTATCACAAAAAACAATGGTGAATGCATTGGCAAAGACAGTGAATCTCGATCCCAGTGTGATAGCACATCGTATCAGCGGTAATTGGGACCCGGCATCCATTTCCTTTGAAGAATTGTTAAGTGAAACCAATGTAAAAGCGGATTTCTCCAAACCTTATCCGTTTTACCTGGCCTATGCATTGGAAACAGCGCCGGAAGAATTAGGCGAGCCTTCTGCATGGCAGGCAGAATGGAAATGGGATGGC
>CBHEUU010000738.1:0-2662 GCA_965990355.1 uncultured Chitinophagaceae bacterium | reverse complement strand
TATGCTTAAAACAAATATTGGTACACTTCTTCCACCCTTCCCATCGGGATAATCTCAATATTGAATTTCTGTTTGACTGCTTTTTGATTTCCCTGGCGGAAAGCCTGGTTGTATTTTGATACAATGATCTTTTCAAATCCCAGTTTTTCTGCTTCTGCTATCCTTTGTTCTATCCTGTTCACAGCCCTTATCTCACCGCTTAAACCTACTTCTCCTGCAAAACAAATATGCTGAGGCAGAGGTACATCTTCATATGAAGATAATAAAGCACACAGCACTGCCAGGTCAATAGAAGGGTCTTCCACCTTTAATCCGCCGGCGATGTTGAGAAACACATCTTTAACACCGAAATGAAAACCGCCTCGTTTTTCCAGTACAGCCAGCAGCAATTGAAGGCGGCGAAGATCAAAACCGCTGACAGTGCGTTGCGGCGTGCCGTATACGGATTGTGTGACCAGTGCCTGTACTTCTATTAGCAAAGGCCGCATTCCTTCAATGGTTGCTGCAATAGCGATACCGCTTAACTGATCTTCTTTTTGAGTGATGAGGATCTCGCTGGGATTGGTTACCGCGCGCATGCCTCCGTCTGTCATTTCATAAATACCCAACTCGGACGTGCTGCCAAAGCGGTTCTTCAATGTGCGCAATATGCGGTAGGCATAATGGCGGTCGCCTTCAAACTGAAGAACAGTATCTACTATATGTTCCAGTATTTTCGGGCCAGCAATGCTTCCATCCTTCGTAATATGCCCAATAAGAAAGACGGGTGTATTGGTTTCTTTGGCAAAGCGTTGTAATTCGGCTGTGCATTCTCTTATCTGTGATACACTGCCGGGTGATGAATCAATAAAAGGAGTCTGCAATGTTTGTACAGAATCCACCACTACCAGTTGAGGTTTTATTTTCTTTATCTCCTGGAAAATGACCTGAGTGGATGTTTCTGTAAGCAAAAAGAAATTTTCTTTACTGCGTGCATTCGCATCAAGTGTGATACGGTCCGCACGCATTTTAATCTGCTGTTCACTTTCTTCACCACTTATATAAAGCACGGTGCTGTTTACCAATGATAAACCTATCTGAAGAAAGAGTGTTGATTTACCAATGCCTGGTTCACCTGCAATCAAAACAACGCTTCCCGGAACAATCCCACCACCAAGCACTCTGTTCAATTCAGTATCAGGTGTCAGCAATCTTTTTTCTTCAGTACTTTTTATTTCATGCAGGGCAATTGTTTTCTGTGTTCTTTTTTCTTCCTGGAAATCTTTCCAACCGTTGTTGTTCTTAACATCTTTTTGTACTAATTCTTCAACAAACGTGTTCCATTGACTACAAGAAGGGCATTGACCGACCCATTTAACACTTTCATATCCGCAGTTTTGGCAGAAGAAAGCTGTTTTAACTTTACTCATGCGTTAAAGGTAGAATAGAAGCAGGATTGAATAAGGAGTTATTGAACAGAAAGAGTGGTAAAAATTTTTTTTTCAGCGCAGAAAAAACGGCAAAAAACAAGTTAAAAAAACTTCGATTATCAGAATGTAAAAGGGGCCAATCTGGTGACTGACCCCCTTACTTACTAACCCATTAAATTCTATTGCTAAGTTACAATTCTGGCTAACATTTCAAAATAAAATTTTGGTCCTGTGAATAACTTAAGGGGCGTATAAATGCCTGTCAGGTCCATTTTTCTTTTTCAAAAAAAGGCTTTTAAATTGTTGATTATTACATAATTGCGAGAGAATTCAAAAAAGGCCATAACACGCTGCCCAACGCTTCAAAAAATCTTTGGAATGACAAAAAGGCTGAATTGTGCAGGCTGATCCAACTGGTCGCAAGTTTGTTATATAAATCGTAGAAAATTAAAAAAATTAACCAGCATGACACCAGGAATTTTGATCGTTTCGCTGATCTTTTTAGGTATCAGTATGCTTGTTTCGATGGTACTGAAAAGCAAGTTTACAAAGTACAGCAAAGTACCGCTTTCGTCCGGTTTATCCGGCCGGGAAATCGCCGAAAAAATGCTCCGTGAAAACGGGATTTATGACGTAAAAGTGACTTCCGTAGACGGGTTTTTATCAGACCATTATAACCCTGCCAATAAAACTGTGAACCTGAGCCCGGAAGTATATAACGGCACCAGTGTGGCCGCAGCTGCAGTAGCTGCCCACGAATGCGGGCATGCCGTGCAGCATGCCACTGCCTACCAGTGGCTCAATTTCAGGAGTAAAATGGTACCCGCCGTACAAATAAGCTCCAGCCTTGTCAATTGGGTTTTACTTATTGGGGTGATTATGGCGGCTTCCGGCAATTCTACCGTTTTACTGATAGGTATTATACTAATGTCAATTACCGTTGTATTTACGCTGATCACTCTTCCGGTGGAGTTTGATGCCAGCAATCGCGCACTGGCCTGGCTCAACCATACCAATGTGACCAATAACCAGGAATACCCCCAGGCAAAAGATGCGTTGAAATGGGCTGCTACTACTTACGTAGTTGCTGCTTTGGCTGCAGTAGTTACCCTGATACAGTATATAATGATATATATGGGTAGCCGGGATAGGAATTAAACATATTTATAATATTCATTACAGGCCGTTCTTCGATAAAAGAACGGCTTTTTATTAAAATTATCTTAGAAAAATTTAGCACAATTGTCATTTGG
>CBHEUU010000737.1:0-2675 GCA_965990355.1 uncultured Chitinophagaceae bacterium | reverse complement strand
TTTAACTGAAGAAGCTATTATTGATCACCGCTATGGGCGGTATGTCAATAATAGCCTGGCAGATTATCATGTACCGGTGAATGCAGACGTGCCGCGCATTGAAGCTTTATTTGTCAACAAACCCGACCTGGTACTGAACCCAATGGGAGCAAAAGGAATGGGAGAAATAGCGTTGATCGGCTTTGCAGCATCTGTTGCCAATGCAGTGTATCATGCAACAGGTAAAAGAATACGGCAATTGCCAATCACGCCGGATAAGCTGTTGTGAGCTTATGCAAACTCTTTAATATCCTGCATTAACCTTGTCGCAATATTATTCGCTTTCGATTCAAAATCGCTTTCGGCATAAATGCGGATGATCGGTTCTGTATTGGAAGTGCGGAGATGCACCCAGTCATTATCAAATTCTATTTTTAACCCGTCATCTGTATTGACAGGATTACGCTGGTATTTTTTGCGGATCTTTTCAAATATGGATTGCACATCGATCCCCTTTTCCAGTTCTATTTTATTCTTGGAAATAAAATAATCGGGGTAATGGGTACGCAGTGAGCGAAGCCCGTTCTTATGTCCTGCCAGGTGCGTAAGGAATAAAGCGATGCCGATCAGTGCGTCCCGTCCGTAATGAAAATCCGGAACAATAATGCCGCCGTTTCCTTCACCACCAATCACAGCGTTCTGTTCTTTCATTTTATTCACTACATTCACTTCACCTACGGCGGAAGGGAAATATTCACCGCCATGCTTGAGCGTTATTTCTTTCAGCGCTTTTGTGCTGCTCATATTGCTCACAGTATTTCCTTTGCGATGGCCCAGGATATAATCAGCAACAGCCACCAGGGTATACTCTTCGCCAAACATGCTTCCATCTTCACAAACAAAAGCCAGGCGGTCCACATCAGGATCCACTGCTATACCGAGATCAGCTTTTTGCTTCACCACTTCATTGCTCAACTGGCTCAGGTGCTCAGGTAATGGCTCTGGATTATGAGCGAAACGGCCATTTACTTCTTCATTTAAAACGATCACCTGTTCCACACCCAATGCTTTCAGCAGGGCGGGTACATAAATGGCGCCGGTTGAGTTCACCGCATCCACTACGATCTTCAGGTTCTTTTTAGCCACCAGTTTGGCATCTACCAGCGGGTAGGCCAGGATGGCATCAATATGTTTTTGCAGGTAGTCGTCGTTTTGCGTTACAGCGCCCAGCTTTTCCACGCTGCTGAAAGCAAAATCTTCTGCGGCAGCCAGTGCCAGCACTTTAGCGCCTGTTTCAGCAGAGATGAATTCACCTTCTTCGTTTAATAATTTCAGGGCATTCCATTCTTTGGGATTATGGCTGGCAGTAAGGATAATGCCTCCATCTGCTTTTTCCATCTTTACCGCGATTTCCACGGTCGGTGTAGTAGACAGTCCCAGGTCAATCACGTCAATTCCCAAACCGGTGAGAGTGCTCACTACCAGGTCGCGCACCATGCTTCCGCTGATCCGTCCGTCCCTGCCAATCACCACTTTTGTATTCTTTTGCCGGCCTGAAGAAATAATGGTGCCATAAGCGGCGGCAAATTTTACGATATCTACAGGGGTCAGGTTCTCTCCGGGTTTTCCTCCAATCGTTCCCCGTATCCCGGATATGCTTTTGATCAATGCCACAAGTGTAAAATTGAAATATTAAGGTTTAATGTCTCACCCGCCGTGCGCCTACGCTGAAGCTACGGCGCAAGCGTAAGCTTTAGCGTAGGTGGGCAGCCCGCCTTCGTTGAAACTCCGGCGGATGATACAAAAATAAGGTTTTCGGCTGCACCTCTTGCAGGTTACCTGCTTACATTTGTTTAAACATCAGCATGGAAAAAAAATCAGCCGGCCTGGAATGGTTTAGCTCTCCGTTTTCGCATAAACTTTATGCGAGTACAACCGGGAAGCAAACAGAAGCATTTGTCAATCAATTGATTCAATATTTGCACATGGCACCGGATAGCCTGGTATTGGATAGCGCTTGCGGCCAGGGTCTTATCAGCTGGCGACTTGCTTCACTGGGCTTACAGGTAACAGGGGTAGATATTTCCGCCTTCAATATTGATCAGGCCAAAAGAACAGAGCAGGAGAACCCTGAATTTTATCTTCATGACATACGCTTGCCGTTTTGGGGAAATTATTTTCAGTTGGCACTGAACCTTTCTGACAGTTTTGGATACTACAGAACAAGGAGGGAAAATGACAATGCTATGCGTACGATAGCTTCCAGCTTACAGGCTGATGGGCTTTTTGTAATCGATTACCCGAATACTTACTATGAAGAATCAAAGTTGACCGCACAAGAGTCAAGGCAAGTTGATGGCACTTATTACAAAATAGAGAATGGACAAACCGACACGCATTTTCTTCAACAAATCACTGTTACAGATCCTTCACTAAAGGAACCGTTGGAATTCTCTCTTCAACGGGCCAAACTTTCACTGGGTGATTTTACAGATATGTTAAGCTTTCAGAAAATGCAGGTGCAGGAGGTTTTTGGAAATTATGAACTGGCTCCTTACCATTTGAACGAAACTCCGAGATTAATTATCGTCGCAAAAAAATAAACCGGGTCTATTCAAAACGACCCCTTCCCGTCTTACCGCCTTACCGGTAAAAAATATAAACGGTAAATCCAATTTTACCGGTAAGGCGGGAAG
>CBHEUU010000736.1:0-2679 GCA_965990355.1 uncultured Chitinophagaceae bacterium | reverse complement strand
TGAAACCTTTATCTGGTAAGGGTTTCAGCCTTATCCCTTGAAAATGAAAAAACTATTCCACAAGTTTTTCAGATGTTTGAGCCGAAATAAAGCGGAAAAAATTTTGCCGGAAGGCTTTCGGATTTATACTCTTTTTCTTCAAAAAAATGCGGTTGAAATAGGCAAGATTCTCAAATCCGCAACTATAAGCAATAGTTCCAATAGGTTGGTCCGACCCCGTTAGCAGGGCGCAGGCCCGGCTGATCCGCACATCATTCACGTAGTCTGAAAAAGTTTTTCCCGTGGCTCGCCGGAAGAATTTACAGAAAGCGGGTTCAGACAGGCTCACCAATCCAGCCACTTCATCCAGGCTGATCTTCCGGTCTATATTGCGCTGAACATAACGGCAGACTTTGTTGATCCGGGTCTCATTTTCTCCACCCGTGACCGGTGTAAAGTTTTGAGAGGCAAGAATTAATGGCTGTTGTTGGGATAACTGCTCCAGAATGGATAAAAGCTGGACAATCTTCTCAGCACCAGTAGCAGCGGGCAGACGGCAAAGTGCTTCCCGGAGATCAGGTTTCCCGGGAAAACAAAGCCCCCTGGCCGAAAGATCTAACAGGTCGGCCAGTTTTTTGAACTCAGGAAAACTCAGAAAAGCATTGATGAAAACTGCAGGAAACTGAATGACGATAGCCGAACAGTCCGCCGAGGGCGGATCACTTACCCAGGTATGCGGCATGGAAGGGCCTATGAGCACCAGGTCGCCTGGACCAAAATTCTCATGACTGTCGCCCACCAATCTTTTCCCACTGCCTGATATAATCAGCGTCAGTTCATACTCCGGATGGTAATGCCATTTAAACTCAAATACCGGTACATCCAGCTGGTAAGCCAGGAAGGACTGGGCTCCTTTTTTACTGCCAATATCCTCATAGAATGGTTTCATACATACTTTTCTGACACGTAATTTCGGTAAAAGATTTAAAAAAAGTCAATATAGTATCTGTTTTTTACAGCCTTGTACGCCTTTCCTGTTTAATTGCTGGGTAGGTTTGTTTAAAATTATTGCTATGCCAGTTCTGACAGACTCCATTCTCAAGGATCTTAATTCCCCTTACATATTTACTCCTGACCAGATCCGGTTTTACCAGATCAACCGTTTTATCAAACTCAAGAAAGTGCTTCAACCTGAAACCATCGCCTTTTTCAATAAAGCTATTTCTGATCGGGTGGCCGAAATGAATACTGTCACAACCACCCTGAAGGAGCGTGATACCTATGGCAAAGCCTTTCTGCAATTGTTCAACCTCTGGCGGGAGGATGAACTCGTCAAATCGCTGGTGTTCAGCAAAAAACTGGCTAATATAGCAGCCGCCCTCATGCAGGTCAAGGGCGTGAGACTTTATCACGACCAGGCGCTTTTCAAAGAAAGCGGTGGAGGTATTACGCCATGGCATGCCGATCAGTATTACTGGCCGCTGGAAACAGACAAGACCGTTACCGCCTGGATTCCGCTACAGGAAACTCCACTTGAAATGGGGCCGCTTGAATTCAGTGCAGGCAGCCATCAAATAGTCGAAGGCCGGGAGCTCGCCATCGGCGATGAGAGCGAGACCGTGATGCAGCAAAAACTTCGAGTTACCGATTTCGCGCATGTCATTGAAGCATTTGATCTCGGAGAAGTGAGCTTTCATTCCGGTTGGATTTTTCATAGAGCCGGGGCTAATACAACAGGAAACATGCGAAAAGTGATGACCATTATCTATATGGATAAGGACATGCGACTGAAGAAACCGGAGAATCAAAACCAGGTACATGACTGGGAAACCTGGTGCCCCGGAGCTGCTCCTGGCGAAGTGATCAACTCCCCGATCAACCCGGTTTTAAGCTAAACCGCTGGAGAATTTATCTAAAGCAGAATTTTAATTAAATACATTTTACATCAATCTTATATTTTATTATTCAATAAAATATGATAGTTATCTAAATAAATATGTCAGGTAAATATATTCATCTTAAATCCATTACAACCTGGATTTTCTCCTGTTTAATTACTCCATCCATGCAAGCTCAAACTGCCGATCCATTCCGGATCCATCATCGTATTCATGAGAAAATGCAGTTACTTCCTTTTGGAAGTGTCCGGCCTGAAGGCTGGCTTAAAACACAACTTGAGCATGATCTTGATGGGTTTCTTGGTCACCTGGATAGCCTGGCCCCCGATCTGATCCTGAAAGACGATATATATGGTAAGGACAGGCTGACGAAAAAAGTAAAGTCGAAGGACCTGGGAGCGCTAGGAGAAGGCGGCGACTGGCAGGTTCAATTTCTCTGGTGGAACAGCGAGACGCAGGGCAATTGGTGGGATGGATATATTCGCAGCGCTATTCTGACACAGAGTTCCTATCACCTTAAGCGGGTAAAGACGCATATCGACCGGATTCTCGCCACACAGGACGCAGACGGTTATCTCGGTATTTATGATAAAGAACTCCGGTACAAGTTTGATAACGAAAACGGAGAACTCTGGGCCAAAGCGACCCTGCTCAGGGGATTGCTTGCCTGGTACGAATATTCCCGCGACCCGGCTGTGCTCCGGGCAGTGGAAAGGGCAGTTAAAAATGTAATGGACAATTACCCTATCAACCGTTCTCATCCTTTTTACTCCATCAAACCGAATGTTGGCGGACTTTCTCA
>CBHEUU010000735.1:0-2685 GCA_965990355.1 uncultured Chitinophagaceae bacterium | reverse complement strand
GCGTAATTCGCGATAGTATATCTTTTACACCCTGAAGTGAGCAAAAGCCTTGTTCGCTTCTGCCATACGGTGTGTATCTTCTTTTTTCTTGAATGCAGCACCTTCACCTTTGCTTGCTGCTACGATCTCGCCAGCTAATTTATCAGCCATGCTGCGACCGTTTCTTTCACGGCTGTAGCGGATCAGCCATTTGATGCTCAAAGAAACCTTTCTGTCAGGACGAACCTCAGAAGGAATCTGGAAAGTAGCACCACCAATACGGCGGCTGCGCACTTCTACAGCAGGAGTTACATTGGACAGAGCCCTTTTCCATACTTCGTATCCATCTTCGCTTGTTTGCTTGGCCACTTTGTCCAATGCATCGTAGAAAATATTAAAAGCTCCGCTTTTCTTTCCTTCCCACATCAGGTTATTGACAAAGCGGGTAACCAGTTTGTCATTAAACTTAGGATCTGGTGCTAAGGGCAGTTTTTTTGCTTGTGCTTTCCGCATGACTTATTCTTGAGTTACTTATTTAAAATTACTTTTTAGCTTTTTCTTTCTTGGTACCGTATTTAGAGCGGCTTTGTTTGCGGTCTTTTACACCGGCAGTATCCAAAGAACCACGCACAATATGGTAACGTACACCAGGAAGGTCTTTTACCCTGCCACCACGGATCAGCACGATTGAGTGCTCCTGCAGGTTATGTCCTTCACCAGGAATATAGGCGATCACCTCTACTTTATTGGTCAAACGAACCTTTGCCACTTTACGGAGCGCAGAGTTTGGCTTTTTAGGAGTAGTAGTGTACACACGGGTACAAACACCACGACGCTGGGGACACTGATCCAAAGCCCTGGATTTACTCTTGGCCCTGATAATTTCTCTTCCTTTTCTTACTAACTGTTGAATAGTAGGCATTCTGAATGCTTTATTTTTGGGACGGCAAAGGTAGGGCACCGACTGGGAAATACCAAAATATTAGATAATTCTTTCGCGGTTTCTTTTTGCCTCCTGCTGGTTAATTCTTAAATCGTTGAAAGTCAAACTTTCCACATCCAGCCATATTTATCGGCAATCCGCCCTTCACGGATATCGGAAAGCCATTTTTTTACAGCCGTGGAAATTGTGTATTTGTCTGTATCGAATTCCATCGAAAAGCCCTTGTAATTCAACTCCCTGATGGGGGCAATCACCGCGGCTGTACCTGTTCCGAACACCTCTTTCACCCCACCCGCTTTATAGGCAGCCACCACTTCGTCAATACTGATCCTTCTTTCATCTACTTTAATACCCATGTCCTTCAATCCCTGGATCACGCTGGCCCTGGTCACCCCTTCGAGAATAGTCCCCTCCTCCAGTGATGGAGTCACCGCCACATTATCAATCACAAAAAACACGTTCATCATACCCACTTCCTGCAGCCATTTATGCTCAAATGCATCTGTCCACAACACCTGGTCGAATCCATGCTGTTTGGCGTGGCTGGCAGCCAGCATGCTGCCTCCATAATTACCCGCATTTTTAGAAAAGCCAACACCACCCGGAGCAGCGCGGGTATATTGTTCTTCTACCATAATCTTCATGGGTGAAGCAAAATAAGGGCCTGTGGGACTTAAAATAATAATGAACTTATATGTCTCTGAAGGCCTTACACCCAACATGGCGTCAGAAGAGAACATGAATGGACGGATATAAAGGGAATGCTCTTTTTTAGCAGGGATCCAGTTCTTATCCACTTCAATCAGCTGGCGCATGCCTTCCAGGAAAATTTCCTCTGGCACTGCCGGCATGTTCATACGTTCTGCCGATTTATTAAACCGTTTGAAATTATCTGATGGACGGAAAATAAACGCCTCACCTTCTTCATTCTTATAGGCTTTGATACCCTCAAAAATTGCCTGCCCATAGTGCAGGGCAGCCAGCGATGGCTCCAGCAGCAAAGGCTGGTAGGGTTTTATCTCCACGTTCTTCCATTCACCATTCTCATAATCTGCTTCGAGCATGTGATCGGTAAAATATTTACCGAAAGGAATATTCTCCAGGTTTATATCCTGTAATTTGCTTCTTTCTGCCTTTGTAACGGAAATAGCTAAAGCCTCGGTCATAATTTTTTAATTTTGCTCGGCAAAGAAACGAAAAAAATCAGTTACGACTAACACTCATTCGTAAAAAAGGAGATCATGGGTTTGAATGATATTGAATTACCGGCCAGTGTAGTGGCTTCCCTTTATCCTTCCGTGCTGGTAGCGGGAGATAATAACACCACTTCCACTCCTGCCCCTGCAGTTGCTCCCCCTGTTTCAAAACCGGCTTCAACAACAAATAATGAAGCTGAATCCCCCTGGAAATTCCTCGGAAATAATCAGCGGAATATATTGGTTGTTGTGAACCATAGCAATATCCTGCATTTGCCAGACGCAGATCTCACATTTCTCACTAATATGCTTACAGCCTGTAAACTCGGGCTGGGTGATATAGCCCTTCTCAATTTTGATCATTATAAGGAAACCGGCGGACCTGCAATTCTCAAACATTTTAAGAGCCGCACGGTGCTGCTTTTCGGGCTGGAGCCTGTCAGCTTTGGTTTGCCTGTGAGCTTCCCTGCATTCCAGGTGCAGAATGTTGCGAATGTGCAATATTTATTCGCCCCCACTCTTACTGAACTATCGGAAGATAAACTGCTGAAGAGTAAGCTGTGGGTT
>CBHEUU010000734.1:0-2691 GCA_965990355.1 uncultured Chitinophagaceae bacterium | reverse complement strand
ATCCCTCCAGTTGTTGATGATGGCATCGAGTTCTTTTACGTTGTTGTAAGCCATGAAAACATTACCGGTTTGCGCATGGATCGTTTTCATGTGATCAATACGGTCCTTTTCTTTTTCAGGCCGGGTGAACTCATGTTTTTTGATCACATCATCAAAATAGTCCTGCACGGAAGAAACGCAAACAAGCCCGGTCTGGCTACGGCCATCCATGATGAGGCGGTAGATATAGTAACAAGGTTTTTGTTCGGTAAACAGGATGCCTTTTTGCTGGAATTCCAGCAGGTTTTGTCCGGCTTTTTCATATACCTGCTGGCTATGCAGATCGATGCCGTCAGGAAGGTCTATTTCTGCTTTGGTAATATGAAGAAAGGAAAAGGGATTGCCTTTTGCTTCTTCTTTTGCTTCGCTGCTGTTTAATACGTCATAAGGCCTGGATGCCACTTTATCGGCGAGGTCCTGCTTAGGCCGCAGAGCCTGAAAAGGCTGGATGATTGCCATACTTGTTATCCTTTTTTATTTGCAAAATCTTTCATTACTTCTGTAAGCACTACGACGCTTTCGAGCGGCAATGCGTTGTACATGGAAACACGAAATCCGCCCACGCTGCGGTGGCCTTTTACTCCATAGAGACCTTCCTGCTTGCAGCGCTCTGCAAATTCTTTCTCCAGGGAAGGGTCTTCCATTACAAATACGGCATTCATAAAACTACGGTCTTCTTTTGCCACAGTGCCTTTGAATATGGGGAGGCTGTCGAGTGTGCTGTAAAACAATTTGGCTTTGGCATCATTGAGCTTTTCTATAGCAGTTACACCACCATTTTCTTTCAGCCATTTAAGCGTAAGCATACATACGTACACTGCAAATACAGGAGGTGTGTTCAGCATTGATCCATTCTCGATATGATTGCGGTAATCCATCATGGTAGGAATGGCCCTGTCTACCTGGCCCAGTATATTCTTATTGACCACTACAAGATTTACACCTGCAGCGCCTACATTTTTTTGTGCGCCTGCATAGATCAGGTCGAACTTATTGAAATTAACCGGGCGGCTCAGGATATCGCTGCTCATATCCGCTACCAGCGGTACATTGAATTTTTCAAAAGAGGGCAGGTCCTGCCATTGCGTACCATATATAGTGTTGTTGGTAGTGATGTGCAGGTATTTAGCTGTAGCCGGTACATGAAAGTCTTTTGGCAAATAGGTATAGTTGCGGTCTTTGCTGCTGCAAACCACTTCCACATGACCAAACAGTTTTGCTTCCTTGATGGCTTTGGTGCCCCACACATCAGTGTCTGTGTAAGCGGCCATTTCCTTTTCATTGAGCAGGTTCATGGGTACCTGCATGAATTGGGTGGATGCACCGCCATGAAGGAAAAGCACTTCACGGTCCTTATCGAGCGACATTAATTCCCTGACCAGGGAGCGGGCTTCATTCATCACGTTTTCGAACAGGGGAGTGCGGTGGCCGATTTCGAGGATAGATAGACCGGTATTGTTAAAATCAAGGATAGCGCGGCTGGCTTCTTCAAAAACTTCTTTAGGGAGAATGGAAGGGCCAGCATTGAAATTGTGCATCACTGGGCTGTCGGTTTATTGAATTTGAGGGGCAAAGGTAGTTGATTTGACTTATTCATGTTCCCCGTCATTTTTCCAGGCGGCGTTCAATGCCTCAAACTCTTTTATCTCCGCTTCGCTGAATTCTTTATTGGATAAACTCCGCAAATCCGGCTGCCCTGCATTCACCCATGCTGTATACCAAAAAGAAGCCGTTGCAAAGATGGATTGCCGCATCCGGCGCTCCACCATGCCATTTAATCGTTGATTGTACAGACGTGTGTAAGCAGAAGAATATTGACGGATAATCGTCCCATTCCGTTCTTCAAAAGCAAAACGCTGATCTGCGTGCACGGCTTGTGATAATTCTTTTTCCAGTTTTAAAACCGTATCGGCAGCTGCCGCGCTTTCCAGCACTCTTTTCCAGATAAATTCAGCGGGATTGGATATATAAGCAGCCTTGCCAACCAGGAAGTCCCATTCCTGTTCCGCCACCAGCTCAGGTATACGGCTTTCCCAAAAACCGTGAATGCCTTTCTGATTGGTAAACTGGCCATTATGATTGCTGCTGGCGTGCAGCGGCACATGGGCATCGCCAATATAATGACCGATTTCGGCGGAGTATTTCAGTATTGCGGCCTGATTTTTCTCCCGGAATGCATTCGTAAGCCTTTGCAACATGATCTGCAGCCACCAGGGAACGATGCCATGAGCCTGAAGGCTGTCGGCAGAATAACGGGCAACGGCATCTTTCCAGGAACGGGGAAGATCAGGGTAAGGATATTGGCCATAACGATCGATATCTATATAATGGCGTGGTCCCTCTGCCGTAACCATATAACGTCTTTTATCAGGATCAACAGCATGCTCTTCTATAAATGAAATATGTTGCTTGTAAAGAAGAATCATTTCTGGCGGCAGCAGGAATACTGCATAATAATTGATCTTGCGGTGGCCGAAAAACCCCCAGGAATGGGCAGGGGATACTATAGATAGAAAAAATAGAAGAAGCAGAAGTTTCATAACAAAAGGATAAAGCTGAATAATGACCAATGCAGTTAGCACGCAAGCCGGGACGAGTAGTACCTTTTCAATTGTCACCCCGGACCTGGTTTAGTTATTTTGCAACAGTTCA
>CBHEUU010000733.1:0-2699 GCA_965990355.1 uncultured Chitinophagaceae bacterium | reverse complement strand
GGCTGCTTTGCGTAATACCGATATCGGAAAGCAAGCCCCCGATTTTCAATTGCCCAACCCGGAAGGAAAACTGGTAAAGCTATCTGATAACCTGGGTAAATACCTGCTGGTAGATTTCTGGGCAGCCTGGTGTGGGCCATGCAGAAGAGAGAACCCCAACATTGTAAGAGTTTACAACAAGTATAAAGACAAAGGCTTTAGCGTTTTTGGTGTTTCTTTGGATAGTAAAAAAGAAGCCTGGGTGAAAGCGATCCAGAAAGATGGATTGGACTGGCCACAAGTGTCTGACCTGTTATTCTGGGACAGTGGCCCTGCCAAATTATATGGCATCAGGGGCATTCCCGGCAATGTGTTGCTGGATCCTTCCGGAAAGATCATCGCGAGGAATTTAAGAGGAGAGGACCTGGAGAAAAAGCTTGCTGAAATACTGAATTGATCTCTGTTATGCGCAATATCATTTCTGCTACTCTTCTATTGTTAACGGTACACTCCACGCAAGCTCAGTTGCCTGGCAAATTCAAAGGGCAGGAGCCTATCAAAGGTGTGCCGACGGAAGACCGGCCCGTACAAAAACAATGGAAGGGTAGCTTTTCATTTCCAGGCAGCGATGTGTATTTCAGTAATAATTTTACTGGTGCACGGTTGAATGGTGTATCGAAGCTGAACGATTCTGTGTATGCTGTCCTCATTACTTCTGAGAACACGCCTGTTAATAGCAGTCCCTGGTATGCATTCAAAGTTTGGTCAAAAACACCCCGTGATATCATCATCAAACTAACTTATCAGCAAGGAGCCAGCCATCGTTACGCACCTAAGATAAGTAAGAATGGCCGTAATTGGATTGAAGTTGGAGGCGTCCAGGCAAGCGCTAAGCGTGATTCCATAGAGGGTGAGTTCCATTTTCCTTTAAAGGTGAATCGCGATACAATCTGGGTGGCAGCACAGGAGCTCAATACTTCTGTAAATGTACAGCACTGGGCAACACAATTGAGCAAGAAGGTTTCCGCACCTGTTGTTACTATTGGCAAAACTCATCTGGGAAAACCTTTAAGTTTATTAAAGATCGGCAATCTTCAAAGTAAGAACAGGGTGTTGATTATCGGAAGGCAACATCCGCCTGAGATAACCAGTCAAATTGCGGAACAGGCGTTTATTGAAAGAGTGACCGCAAATGATTCACTCACGACGGCATTCCGTCAGCGCTTTCTGGTATACCTCGTGCCGTTAATGAATCCGGATGGTGTTGATGAAGGGTTCTGGAGGCATAATGCCGGCGGCGTTGACCTGAACCGAGACTGGCATGCGTTTAATCAACCGGAAACAAAAGCTGTGAGGGATTTTCTAAAGCGGGAAATTGATGGTACTGACAACAAGTTGTGGTTTAGCCTGGACTTTCATTCAACTCATGATGATATCTTTTATATAGTAGATCCTAAATTGAAGGGCCTGTCGCCCGGTCTTGTGCAGGATTGGCTGCAGGTTTTTCAGCAAAGGATACCTGGTTATGAACCGAACATCAAACCTCTTTACAGTGAAGGCCCCACTTACACCTCATTCAGCTATTTATTCAAAACCTTTGGTACAGAGGCATTGGTATATGAAATAGGTGATAACACCTTCAGGGAATTTATAATCAGGAAAAGTGAAATAGCTGCGGAGGCAATGATGGAGTTATTGTTGGGTCGGGTGAACTGAGCGTCTTGTTCGAATCTTTATTTAATTACTTCAAACCAGGGGATTTTAAATCTTCCTTTCATAAAATAGATTTTCACTTCATCGTTTTTACCAACCCTTTTATATAAGTCCTTGGGAACGGAAACTTCGTCACTCTTGTTCTGTTGCCCCCATGATGACAATTCTAAATAATAGGTAGTTGACTTCCCCGAACTGACTCTCTTATTTAAAATTGTTGAATTGAATATTTCCGGTTCTGATTTATCATACAGGCAGTTTAAAGTTATTACGGCACCATAACCATAGCCAAAAATGAAAATTGAAATGCCTGTGATGATCAGGTAATCTTTCGCCTTTTTAAATTTAAACTCCTTGTTTCCAATTGTCAAAACCGCGATATACAACAAAGAAACTATAATGGCCGGTGTCCAAACCCTGGAATGATCAAAAATATGGAAGTCCAGTAAAGCTCTTAAACCAAGCCCGATACTTGTTGCAAATATTGCCCAAAAAATTGTTGGATAGGCTGTGCCTTTTCTTTCTTCAATTCTTATCAGACCGTCAAAATATTTTAATGCTATAATGCAAAGTATGGGAAATACAATTGAGGCAATGATAGCGTACTCATAAGGGTTAGGAAAAAATAAAGTCCAGGCTGCAATCAACCCTCCTGACCAATTAAGAGCTGTCGCTACCTTGTGTGCTTTTATCAATCTTTCTTCCCGCTGTTCAGCGGTTAAGCCAAACTCTTCATTATGTAGTATTTCCTCTTTTTCTTCAATGGCTTTAACGACATCAAGGTCAGGGTAGTGATTTGACAGCCATGCAATGATCTCATCTCTCCTGGCAAAATAAGTACCGATTTTTATTTTCTTTTTCTCCTCATTGTTTGGTTCAATGAGTATGTATTTGTCACTTATTCTGTATCCTTTAATTTCATTAAACAATAATTCCCTGTTGGAAAAAGTCTTAACCGATGATAACCTGTCAGTATCAATTATGAACTTCCCGTTAGCGGTGTCTAA
>CBHEUU010000732.1:0-2706 GCA_965990355.1 uncultured Chitinophagaceae bacterium | reverse complement strand
AGAAAAGACCAAAGTAGCCGAGGAACATAAAGTTGGATGACCAGCCCCAGGTAGTTTGAAAATACCCACCCAGGAATGGCGCAACGATGGGAGCAATTGCCCAGATCACGGAGAACATGCTGGTATATTTCTTCAACTGATCACCGCTGTAAACATCAACAAAGAATGCCCGTTTGCTCACAACAATAACAGCTACCGTAATTCCCTGCAGGATGCGCATACCGTAGATAAGCTGGAGGTTGGTGCTGTAAGCAATAGCAAAGCTGGCGGCACTGAATACCAGCATGGCTATAAGGCCGGGCCGGTAACGGCCAAAGCTATCGATAAGACCTCCCACGATCAACTGGGAAATCCCATATGTGATAATAAAAAGAGATAGTGTGAGTTGAATGCCTGCAGGTGTGGTGTGCAGCTTCACTGCCATATCGGGCAGTGAGGGAATGAACACATCCATTGCAAAGCCTGACAATGGAATTAACCCCAATGCAACAATGGTATTGAAACCAATCCTTGATTCTTTGATCTTTTTCATGGCTGATGTACTTCCTTTAAAATGTAAAGGTAGCTCAGCCTGTTGTCACGGGTATTATATCATTCAAAGGGATGCTTATATAAATCAAAGGTGGGTGGCGGGAGTCATTTTCTGGCCGGCCCGGAATTCCATTGGAGGGATTCCTGTGAACTGTTTGAAGTATTTATTGAAATGGGAAGGATATTCAAAGCCAAGCGCGTAAGCGATCTCTGCAACATTCCAGTTGGTATTGCGTAACAGGGCCCTGGCTTCCGACAGCACGCGCTCCTGTATGATAGTGCGGGTCGATTTACCCGTATGCTTTTTTACCACACTGTTAAGATGATTCACATGCACATGCAGTTGGTCAGCAAAATGTGCGGGCGTTAGTGGCTTAACCGAACTTTCAGGAGAGTCCACCGGGAACTGTTGATTGAGCAGGGTAAGAAAAACATTGACAAGGCGGTCACGGGCGATGACGGGCTGGACAAATTGCTTTTGCTGCAGGCGGATGCCTTCATGGATCAGGAGTTGGAGTATGCTGCGGATCATGTCCCATTTAAAAGGATAATCCGATTCCTGAAGTGATCGCATCTCTGCAAAATAGGGGGACAGTCTGTCCTTCTCGGCTGCAGTAAGAGTGATCACCGGGTGCAGCGAGGGGTTGAACAGGGAACTGGCATATTGAACATCTGCAGGGATATAGCCTTCTATGAATTGACTGTTGAACAGGCAATGAAATCTATTGGTAGAACTGGAATTGATCTCGATAGAAGCAGGCACAGAAGGATTGGTAAAGATGAGGCATGGTTGGTCCAGTTTAATTTCCTGGTCGTTGTATATCAGGCTGCCTCCATCTTTGCCTATATTGTTGCTGATGCAGATCTTAAAGTAGTCCCTGCGGTTAAAAGGTGTTCTTCGGGTGGGTGTAGTAGTCTGTCTTGCAAAGAAATGCCCTTTCGCGGAAGCGTTCTGCAAAAGGTCGGCCGGTACACCGAGGCCAGTGCGCTCATAATACTGCCGCAGGTTTTCTGTAGGTATCTTCTTTTCCATCTTGCCTTATTTATGAACAGCTTGCCCGCAGACAGGCTGCTTATATAATTCAAAGGTAGGATATTTTGGATAAATGATGTCGGGGTGTTAATTAATTGTCACTTATACATTTTATAAAAAAAATGTTACCTTGTTATGTTCCCATGAAATAATAAAAAATGCTTGCATGATTAAACATATTAAAATACCGCTAACAGTAATACTTCTTATATGTTCTATTACAGGAAGTGCCCAAAAGCCGGCAAATAATAACAGGAAACAACTTTTTGATTACAACTGGAAATTTTCACAGGAAGATAAGCCTGGCGCGCGTACCGCTGATTTTAATGATAAAAACTGGCGGAACCTCGATTTGCCTCACGACTGGAGCATTGAAGGCAAATTAGATTCCCTGAATTCAACCGGTAATGATGGTGGTTATTTCCCTGCAGGAATTGGATGGTACCGTAAAAAATTTATAGTTCCGTCTGCATGGAAGGGCAAGCATATTTCCATCTATTTCGAAGGGGTATATATGAATTCCGAAGTTTTTATTAACGGAAAATCATTAGGCGTACATCCTTATGGGTACTCGTCATTTCGTTACGAACTTACTCCTTACCTTAACTACGATAAGGAAAACAGTATATCCGTGAGAGTTGATAATTCCCAGCAAAAGAATTGCAGATGGTATAGCGGCTCTGGTATTTACCGGCATGTATGGCTTTTTTTAACCGATCCCATTCATATCGACCATTGGGGAGTAACAGTTACGACTTCTGAAATAAGCAAAGAGAAAGCAATTGTGCAGGTTAAAGCACGGGTAAAAAATGAAACAGGTTTGTCTCAAAGCATTATCCTGTCCACCCGGCTTACAAACAAGAGTATTAAAAGCGTCAACGATCATGAGTTGAAGGTTGAATTGCCTGCAAATGGAGTAAAAGAGGTAATTCAAAACATAACAGTGAACAACCCTTTGCTTTGGTCTCCTGAAAGTCCAAGTATGTATGAAGCGCAAATAAAATTGGTGAAAGGAGGTATATCCATTGATAAGACCAGCAATTCCTTCGGCATACGCTCGATAACATTCAATGCTGAGAATGGATTTCAGTTGAATGGGAAAAAAGTAATTCTTAATGGCGGCTGCGTACATCATGATAACG
>CBHEUU010000731.1:0-2712 GCA_965990355.1 uncultured Chitinophagaceae bacterium | reverse complement strand
TGACTCTAGTTCCTGTGCAACATTGACGATAAAGTCTGCTGAATGGTGATGGGTGTCTGATTCAGGAAAAGCGTTCTTTATCTTTTTGCCCACATGACTCATAAATTTTAGCGGGCTGATCATATCATGGCTGATGATGCCGATCAGCCGGGCCTTGATCTGGTTATCTTCTTCCAGCTTTATCTGCTGGCTTTGCAATTGCAGGAGCTGGCTCCCAAGCTGTTTACTTTGTTCTTCTATATTTTTCGTTTGTATGGCAACCTGCTGCTGCAGCTCTTCTTTTCTTTTTGCAATTCTTGCTGTTCTCCATTTTACCAACCCCCAGACCATGGCTATAAAGCTAACCAGGCAAAGCAAATAAAACCACCAGGTCTGGTACCAGGGTTTGGATATGCTGAAAGTGATTGCTGCTGTACCAAATTCATCAGGTTCAAATCCATTTCTTACTCTCAAACGCAAAGTGTAGTTACCCGGTTTCAACCCTCCAAACAGAAGCGTACTGTTTTGGGTAATATCCTGTGTTTCCCATTCATCATTATAAGGTTCCAGCTTATAAGAAAAATAGATATTTTCTGAGTTGCCAAATTGAGGCAATGCCAGTTTGAAACGCAGGTTTTTAAGTCCGTATGGCAACATCTGAAGAGAGCTGTTATGTATCTGGTGTAATGATGAATCACCCCATACTTCATCAATAAACAGTTGGCCTGCAGGAGGCGGAATATGCTGTTGGTGGGGATCAAAAATAACGACACCGTTCATGGATGGAAATGAAAACTGGCCTGTACTTAACTTTAATGCACAGGGCTGGCATCCTCCGTTGAATTCTGTATTGAATATACCATTGTCTTTACCGAAATACTGATAGTATATTTCATTCAGGTTATTTTCATAAGCCTTCACCAATGCATTCAGGCTTGCTTTAAAGAGACCGTGGTTGGTGCTGATCCAGCAATACCCATTATCATCTGGCATAAAGCAATGGGCATAAGAAAGATAACCGTTTTTGTCAAGCGGCATTTTCTTTACTTTTCCGTCTTTGTACATATAAAAGCCTTGCCCATATGTTCCAACTAACAGACAATCGCCATATTTCATCAGGGACCGCACCTGTGCAATGAGGCCGGGAATAGGTATAGTATCAAGTACCATTTCTCTTTTTGTATCAAAGAGTAACAGTTTGTCTGCTGCAATCGCCAGTATGCCTGGCTTCCATTCAACAGCAGCGGTGGGAGAAAGTGAATTTTTCAATGCATTGGATAAGTACGGCAGCTTGTATAACAGCCGGTAGCGGTCGCCGGTTATTTCTGCAATAGCTTTATCAGAAATTACATACACACGTTTACCGATTTCGGCAAAAACCATTTGGGCGGCACCGTCTTTTACCGGCATTTTTGTATAAAAATTACCCTGCCTGTAAAAATGAATGATCGTATCACCTGAGGAATACCAGTAATCGCCCTGATGGTTTTGATAGATATTGCTCTTGGGAAATTGAAGAATGGATTTATCCGGAAGCAATCTGCCTTCGGCAGAATAAGCAAGTCCTGAAAGGGTATTAATGACACCAGGCATAATTTCAATCTGAGCATATTCTGACTTTCCTGTTTCTGTAGTAGAGTCTGCCCTCACAGAATGCAAAAAGGGAGTTCTTACCACATATAACCCGTTTATTGGGCTGCCTAAAAAGATCAGACCTTTTTCTTCCCAGACCTGCAGGCTGTTGATCTCGGCATTTGCCGGGCTGCATTCCCGGCATAGCTGTGATAAACTCAATCCATTTTCTACCTGCCGCAGTTTCCATATATCCTGCTTGTAAACCAACAATGGGTCTTCCATTCCCGGCACCCAAATAAACTTTGGCTTTTCGCTATCTTTTGTCCAGCCAGGCATGCCGGTAACCTGCACAGGCAACAACCTGTTCAGTCTGTCATTATATTCCCATAGCTCCATATTGAAACTGACATAGTATACATGTCCGGCCAGCTTCAGTATGTTTTGAAAACCGGGGAAGTTGAACAGAGTATCTTTTGCTGCATTATAATAGTAGATCCGGTCGAAATACAACACTGAAAAGCTGCTGTCATTTAATCCTTCATGAAAGACCATCCATGGGGGGAAAAATGCAGACCGTTCAGCATTTAGCATTTTCTCCTTCAGTTCTTTAAGTGGAGGTACTAGATCCCTGCCGTCCCTGGTCATAAAACGCGGCATCAAAAAGCTGTCAGTAGCCACCCATTCGGCCAGGTTATCTGCTATACGGTAAACTGAAAAATTATCTTCTTCACAATAAATGGTGCCTTCACGGTTTTTGGCAATAAATGCAATACGGGAAGGTATAGCAGTATTTTTTACTGAACCGAAATGCTTAAAATATTTCCCATCAAAGCGGACCAGGCCTGCTTGCGTCCCCACCCATAAGAAGCCACTCTTTTTATCCAGCTCAATACCTTTTACACCATTTGCAGGCAGCCCGTTTTCATTGGTATAATGCTGAATAAAATACTTATCCTGGCCAAAAGCAACGTTCTTCAAAAGAAGCAGTAATATCTGGCAAGTAATGAAAACAAAAAAATTTTTCATCTGGTAATATAACGTGACCCGCTTGTTAGGTTTCTAACGGGTATGAAGATAAAACTCTTTACCAAAGAAAAAGCCGCCATCTAAAGGCAGCTTTTTCTTTTTGATTACCATCGATCATTGCTTGATGATCTT
>CBHEUU010000730.1:0-2716 GCA_965990355.1 uncultured Chitinophagaceae bacterium | reverse complement strand
TCACACAAGGCTATATTGGTTCTACAGACGAAAATGAAAGCACTACACTGGGCCGCGAAGGAAGCGATTACACAGCAGCTGTATTTGCCAATATACTCCAAACAGAAAGCCTTACTATCTGGAAAGATGTGGAAAGCGTAATGAACGCCGACCCCAAGCAGTTCCCGGAAGCACAGCCTTTACCGGAATTGAACTATAATGAAGTAATTGAAATGGCTTATTATGGTGCGCAGGTCATTCATCCCAAAACCATCAAGCCACTGCAGAATAAAAGCATTCCGCTGTATGTAAAATGTTTTCTTGACCCCACCCTGCCTGGAACAGTGATACATAACCAGCATCTGAAGCAACTGCCGCCAATCATTGTGCTGAAAGAAAAACAGGTGATGCTGCAGTTAAATTCAAAGGATTTCTCTTTTGTAGGCGAGCAGCATGTGGGACAGCTATACCATCTGTTTGAAAAGATCAAAATAAAACCGAATCTCACACAAAACGGCGCCATCAGCTTTGTGTGCGTGGTAGACAATCAAGGAGAAAAAACAGAAAGGCTGGCAATGGAAGCTGCAGGTATTTTTGATACGCAGGTAACGAAAGAGCTTTCGCTGCTGACCATCAGGCATTATACAGGAGAGTTCTTTGATAAATTAACTGCGGGGAGAACGATCCTGTTAAAGCAGCAAACACCGGATACAGTGCAGGTACTGATGCAATAATATTGTCACATCTTAACTACAGCTATCACTCTGCTTCTACTGTAATCGTCTGCACCATTTTCTTCGGCACTGGTTTATCATTCAACAAAGCCGGCTTCCATTCCGGCATCTTTTCCATTTCATTGATCAATGCATCATTGAAGTCTTCATCTTTAGGGCCTTTCAATACTTTGAAGTTGGTTGGCACACCGTCTTTGTCAACGATGAATTCTACCTGCACATAGGACTTCTTAATACCTTCCGGCAGTTTGGCTCCTATATCCTTCCCTAATTTTTCAAGATATTTTGCGTAACCATCACTTCCACCAGGGAACTGTGGCCATTGGTGCACCGCATCAACCATCCCGGAGATGGTCCGTGTGCGATGTTGAACTGGTTCCCTTTTCACCGGTTTTGCTTCAGCTATAGCTTTTTTATCGGGAACATTATTGATGATGTAGTCCCCTTTATCATTGATAAGAACAACAGGCAACTGTTTATTCTTTTCAAAATAATCAAATGCATCTTCCATCTTTGATGCAAACTTCTTTAAGGCAGGGTCATCTTTTGCCAGCGTGTTCAGGTAGTTCACGCTTCTGGCTACATTGAAGCGGACAGGAAAAATATGTACAGGAATATAATCCTGTCCCTGGTCTTTTGCATGCGCAGCCAGGATATATAGTTCATCTATCTGCTGATCGGTAATGGGAATGCAACCTACCGTAACGCAGCTACCGTGAATATAAATAGCGCTTCCAGGCCGGAGTGAATCACTGAGTATCTGATCGGATATATTAGGATAGTTGATTCCTAAAGAAAGATAATAAGTGCTTTTAGGATTGAATTCATTGATATAATAAAATCCTTCGGGCACCTGGTAATCACCTTCCAGTCTTTTTGGTCCGAGTGTACCTGCAAGGGCGCACACTTTATAGGTTTTGAACAGTTTGAAAGGCTCTGTCACTTCATTCTTTACCCATACTTCCATGTTGCTGTCATACTTGAAAGAACGGATATAGATATACTTCGCCGGCCATTTCAGCTTCTTTGCAGCAAACTGCTTTTGCAAAGTATCTTCTTTGCGTTTAAAAGATTCATCCGGGCGGGGAAAGCTCTTCTGGTATTCAATAAAAGAAGTGCTCAATGCTGCGCTTCTGACAGAAGTCTGCGCAGCAACCGGCATAATAAAATAAAGGGAAACAAAAACAGGTATGATCAGTCTTTTCATGTTTTTCATGCGGGAGATCCTTAAATTGATTAACGGCCTGGCAGTTGTTTTAGTACTGGTCAATCATTAATGAATCATAAAGATACACCAGAAGGACTATATACTCAGCCTGGGGGGTACAGGGAAAAAATGAACAGGTGGGGAAAACTGCCTGTTAATCTATAAGTTACTAATTATCAGTTTACCTCGAAGTAATCATGCATACACTGCTATCAGGTATCCTTCCCGTCTTCCCGGTAAATCACTCCACAAACTTCGGGAGTAACACCGTAATAAGCTCCGTCCATCCCGCATTGAAACTGTCCCTTGCAAAGTCGGTATTGTCTTTCGGGAAGGTTTCAAGCCCTGTATGGGTGAGTTTGACACGGGTTTTATCAGCTTCCTCAAACAATTCAAAAGTCACCACTGAGTAGCCTTCCAGTC
Source organism: uncultured Chitinophagaceae bacterium (assembly GCA_965990355.1). Classification (GTDB taxonomy): domain Bacteria; phylum Bacteroidota; class Bacteroidia; order Chitinophagales; family Chitinophagaceae; genus Terrimonas_A. The sequence goes on along the minus strand of CBHEUU010000730.1, from coordinate 373 downwards.
CAACATACTGCCAACTGTATTGGAGCTTTTTGAGTGGTACCACCTCAGTGATCTTACAAACATGCATGTACTGTTCACCTTTGTGCCCCTGACCGGGAAACCTGAATTCAAATCCTACTTCAGGTTTGAAATCATTCAAATCAAAATACCATTGTTTCATCTGGTCTTTATCTGTAATGGCCTGCCAGACTTTCTTAACCGGCGCGTTGATCAACTTTTCGATGATCACAGGATTGTTATTCATTTTGATTTACGTTTTTTAGGTGATTGTTTCATGCTGAGGAATTTGTCCAGCGCGTCAAGCTTACTGGTCCAGAAAACACGGTATTGCTCCACCCAATCCGACACTTCATTCAGCTTATCAAATTTTGCT
>CBHEUU010000729.1:0-2717 GCA_965990355.1 uncultured Chitinophagaceae bacterium | reverse complement strand
GGATCATTTCAAAAAAGAAATTTAATGGGCGCCAAGCTGAATGATGACAGAGGCGTTTGCTTTTTCTGCGGGCAATGCGGACGCAATTGCAGTATGGCAAAAGCAGATTTCTCCTCTCCAAACGTATTGATCTACCCTGCCCTGAAAACCGGCAATATCGATGTAGTGTCCAATGCCATGGCAAGGGAAGTACTCACTAATAAAGAAGGTCTTGCCACAGGTGTTTCCTATGTGAACAAAGATGACATGATGGAATACCAGGTGGAAGGCCGCGTAGTGATCCTCGCTGCCAGCGCCTGTGAGTCATCCAGGTTATTGCTCAATTCAAAATCACAACGTCATCCAAACGGATTGGCTAATAGCAGCAATGTGGTAGGAAAATACCTGCATGATTCCACCGGTGCTGCACTGGGTGGTGTATTACCACAGTTGTTTGACCGGAAAAGATATAATGAAGATGGCGTAGGCGGCATGCATATCTATTCTCCCTGGTGGCTTGATAATAAGAAACTGGATTTCCCACGCGGTTATCATATCGAATACTGGGGCGGCATGGGCCAGCCTTCTTATGGTTTTAATTGGGGCATTGAAAACCTCAATGGTAAATACCTGGTGAAAGGTAAACAGAAAGAAGCTGGTGGCTATGGCGCTTCACTGAAAGAAGACAACCGCTATTTCTATGGCGCCGGTGTAGGCATGGCCGGCCGTGGCGAAGCTATTCCCCTCGAAAGCAACTATTGCGAAATTGATCCCACTGTTGTGGACAAATACGGTATCCCTGTACTGAAGTTCAATGTGAAATGGAGCGATCATGAAATAAAGCAGGCCAAACACATGAAAGAAACCTTCAAGGAAGTGATGCACAATATGGGTGCGGTGATTACCTGGGGAGGTGATGATGATGAAAAAAACAACTGGGGTCTCTCCCGCCCCGGCGAGATCATTCATGAAGCAGGTACAGTAAGAATGGGTAATGATCCCCGTAAATCAGCCCTCAACAAATGGAGCCAGGCGCACGATTGCAAGAACCTGTTCTGCGTGGATGGAGGACAATTTGTATCACAGGCTGACAAAAATATTACATGGACGATCCTGGCTTTATCCATGAGAGCGTCGGAGTATATCATCGATGAAATGAAAAAACAAAACCTGTAAACACAAATCAAATTACCTTATTTAAAAGAGCACAATATTATGGACAGACGTAAATCCCTAAAACTGATCGCAACCGGTGCTATTGCCGGAGGTGCTATTGCTACGGGCTGTACAACCGGTGAAGAAAAACCAAAAGAAGTAAAATCAGATAAGCCGGAATTTGCATTGGACCGCAATGCAGATGAGTTGAAATATGAAAGGAAATTGCTGGCACAGGAAAAGGTTTTTTCTGAACATGAAATGGCTACCATCACCGTGCTTGCGGATATTATTATTCCGAAAGACGAAGTGAGCGGAAGCGCTTCAGAAGCCAAAGTGCCGGACTTCATTGAATTTATTGTAAGAGACATGCCGCAACACCAGGTACCAATGAAAGGCGGCTTGCGCTGGCTTGATATGCATTGCTTAAAACAATACGAGAAGGCATTTAAAGATTGCAGCCAGCAACAGCAGATAGAAGTGGTGGATGCGATAGCCTATCCCAATAAAGCAAAAGCCGATATGAAACAGGGCGTAGCATTTTTCTCCCTGATGCGCAATCTCACTGTTACCGGTTTCTATACTTCTGAAATTGGTGTGAAAGATCTGGGCTATGCCGGCAACAAACCCAATCAATGGAACGGCGTGCCTCCGGAGGTATTGAAGCAATACAATGTGGCGTATACGGAAAAGGAATTGAAGGAATGTGTCAGCTTTAGCTAAGTACACCATCAATGGGCATTAAACTATGCAGCCATCAGAAGCGATAACGATGCTTGAACCTGCCGGCTGGGTAAGTAGCACCCCGCAAACCTGGGCAGACCTTGGCTGCGGTAAAGGCATTTTCACTGTAGCACTTGCCAGCCTTCTGCCAACCAGCAGTACTGTTTATGCTATTGACCGCGATGCAGACAATCTTCATTTTGTTCCTGCCCAATACAAAGGGATCGGTATTCAAACAATACAGGCTGATTTTACAGCCAATCTTTCACTCGCGCCATTTGATGGCATTCTAATGGCCAATTCATTGCATTATGTGAGGGACCGCAACGCTTTTGGCACTTTGCTCTGTTCGATGCTAAAAGAAAACGGACGGCTGCTGATCGTAGAATATGATACCGATAGCGCCAACCGCTGGGTACCCTTTCCTGTAAGTTTTGTAACACTGGAGAAATGGGCCAGTAATATTGGCTTCCGGAATGTAACAAGACTGAAAGAGCGTACATCCATTTATCAACGATCCAAGATGTATTCAGCAGTTAGTGTTCTTAATAAATGACCGATGTTCGCCGGCTGTTGTCCATTGTGCGAGCGACTAATTGTCGATTGAACACACAAGCCAGGCCAGTAGTTCTTTTTCAATTGTCACCCCGGCCCTGGTTCAGTTAGCGCACTGGTTTAAAGAATATAAGAGCCGGGGTGACAATTGAAAATTTCCTATTTATCGAGCATCCTGTGTCCCGGGCAACGATCAACGCACAACGATCACGCATATTCTTCCTTCGCCATCTTATTATACTCTTCCATCAATCTCCGCTGCAAATCTCCCGGCACCGGTTCATAAGAATTAAACCGCATACTGA
>CBHEUU010000728.1:0-2723 GCA_965990355.1 uncultured Chitinophagaceae bacterium | reverse complement strand
GCATAGGAGGCCCCTTTGGACGACGTTATTCGCGTGGCGGATCAGTACTATATTCTAGCGACCTCGCCGCTGGCTGATGATCGAACTCGAGTACTCAAACAAGGTGACAAGTTTGCTGTCTTCGACCGTTATGGTGATATACAGCTGGAAGGCAATATTGAATACCGCTTCCCGCTTGGCAAACCGTTTGGCATTAAAATAAATGGAGCACTATTCACTGATATCGGGAATGTATGGTATATGAAATCAGCCACGGACAGACCGACAGAGGAAGTGTTCAAACTAGCCCGTCTCTGGAAAGATCTCGCCATCGGCTCAGGAGCCGGCTTGCGGGCGGATTTCAACTTCCTGGTAATACGGTTTGATTATGCTTATAAAGTGAAAGATCCAAGCCCTGCTCCTGCTGATGCAGCGATACAAAACAAATGGTTTGGTTATAAATTCTCCAAAGGAGATCAGTTCCAGTTAGGTATTGGTTATCCCTTTATATTTTAATGAAGCGATGCTTCACGTTTGATCTCCTCTTCCAGTTCTGCAGGTGTAATGGATTTGTCTATGGTGAATTCCCCGATACGTGTGCGGCATAAACTGCTGAGATAGCCACCGCAACCAAGTGCTGCGCCAAAATCATTGGCAAGGCTGCGGATATAAGTGCCGGTAGAACATACTACCCTGAAATTGACAACAGGCATATCTATCGCAGTAATTTCAAATTCATGTATTGTTACTTTCCGTGGTTCTATCTTCACCTCCACTCCTTTCCTGGCCAGTTCATACACTCTTTTTCCATCTATCTTAATAGCAGAATGTGCAGGCGGCACCTGCATGATCTCTCCTGTAAAAGAAGAAGTGGCTGCTTTGATCTTTTCCTCCGTAATGCCTTCCAGCGATTGAAAATTTACCGGTTCGCTTTCCAGATCATAGGTTGGAGTAATGGCACCCAAGGTAAAAGAACCTGTATATTCTTTTTCCTTCGCCATATACTCATTGATCTTCTTGGTGAATTTGCCGGTGCATACGATCAGCAGGCCGGTAGCCAGTGGATCCAGCGTTCCTGCATGGCCCACTTTTTTGATCTTTATGAGGTTACGGATCTTTCTTACTGCATCAAATGATGTCCAGTGAAGGGGTTTATTGATAAGAAGGACGCGGCCTTCGGCAAAACTGTTCATGCAGCAAAGATAAAGAGAAGGAAGAAAGCCCTTATATTGACATTCTTGTTTTCAATTCCAGGTATTTGTTGATCGTATTCACCGTTAAATTCTCCGGTGATGATAAAACTGAAAGAATGCCATTTTTCTGAAGCTCTTTTACCATCAGTCTTTTCTCAAATGCAAATTTCTCTGCAATGGTTTTAATATAAATGTCTTCGAGAGTAGTTGCTTTCTGTTCAGTTAGCGCTTTCAATTCTGTATTCTCAAAGAAAACGACCAGCAGCAGGTGATACCGAGCAATCTTGCGGAGCGCAGGCAATTCCCTCTCCAGACTTTCCATTGATTCAAAATTAGTGAACATCACCAGCAGGCTGCGGTTGGTGATACGGGTGCGGATAACAGAAAATAATTTTTCAAAATCAGGTTCAAGAAAACGGGTCTGTTGTTTGTACAATGTTTCGAGCACCAGGTTCATCTGCGTGGGCTTTTTATCGGCCTGCACAAAAGAATCGAGATTTTCTGCAAAAGTGATCAACCCCGCTTTGTCCTGCCGCACCAGCGCCACATTGGATAAAACCAGTGAAGCATTGATCGCATGGTCAAGCAAGGTCATGCCGCTGAATGGCATTTTCATCACCCTTCCTTTATTGATAATGCAATAGATCTGCTGGCTGCGCTCATCTGTATAATTGTTCACCATCAGCGCTTCCCTGCGTGCAGTGGCTTTCCAGTTGATGGTACGGTAATCGTCACCCCGTACATATTCCTTGATCTGCTCAAACTCCATGCTGTGTCCCAACTGGCGCATGCGCCGCACACCCAGTTCCTGCAAGCGGTTGGCTACTGCCAGCAAATGATAGCGCCGCATCTGGATATAGGAAGGATATACTTTAACGGTTTGCTCAGCAGGGAAAACATATTTTCTTTTCACCAGTTGCAGCGGAGCTGTCACAAACACATTAATGTCATGGAATAGATATTCACCGCGTGTAGTGGGCCGGAGGAAATAAACGATCTCGTCAGTTGATTGACCCGCTATCTTCAATTTCCTGCGCCAGTTCCGCTCCTGGAACTGATCAGGCAATTCATCAATCACACCCATGCGTGCAGAAAAAGAATGGTTATTGCGAATGCTTATCACCACTTTGTTCTCATCGCCGATACTGAACCTGTCTGTTGTGAGCCGTTCTGCTACAACCCCATTCTTTTTTCCGTAAACCAGCAATGCATCTATCAACACCACGATGACCAGTAATAAGAGCACCAGCCCCCCTATCCTGAACAAAGCGGGCTGAAAATAACTCATCACAAAAACCACCGATGCAAAACCGGCAATGTAGTAGACAAGATTGGTGAAGTAAAATGATTTTATCAAAACAAGTATTTTATTTCATCGAACGCTGGTCATTGTTCAACTATCTAGGCACATCCATAGCCTGCACGATCTGCTTTATCACTTCATCCTCTGTTACGCCTTCCATCTCTTTATCAGGCGCAAGGATGATACGATGCCGCAATACAGGCGTTGTTACTTCCAGTATATCTTCAGGCGTTACAAAATCACGGCCC
>CBHEUU010000727.1:0-2725 GCA_965990355.1 uncultured Chitinophagaceae bacterium | reverse complement strand
TAGCGGAGGTTGATGAATTTTTCAATTGCATCATAAGCTTTGTTACCTTTCTTCCCAAACTGGTAAATTTCGCGGGGTGCATCAGCGCCATGTGACCGCATCATCGGGCAGAAAGCACCAAACTCCAACCAGCGAACATACAGCTCGCGATATTCAGGGTCTTCTAATTTCTTAGGAAATCTTGAAAGGAAGAACCCTCCGATATCACTATTCCCATAGGGGATGCCGCAAAGTGAAAAATTAAGTCCTGCAGAAATCTGGTTTTTTAATGCGTTCCAGGAAGAAGTCACATCACCAGACCAGGTATTGGCCCCATAGCGTTGCTGCCCGGCAAATGCCGACCGCGTAAGAATAAATACACGCTTATCAGAACTTACAGAACGCTGATGCTGATATACGCCGCCAACCGTCATCAACGGAAATGCATTCCGCACTTTCCGGAAAGAACCTAAATACGTTTTGTTATCAAAATCGGATGGCTTGAATTGCATATGATCGGGTTCCGATGAATCCATCCACCAGCCATCGAGTCCAAGAGACAGAAGACCTTTATTCAAATACTTCCAGTAAATATCACGTGCTGCAGGATTATAAGGATCGTACACTCTTACACCCGAAGGGTAATCGGGATTGGGAGGCAATTTTTCCGAACCGGATTCAGGCCAGGTTATAAAATTAAAGAGCGCATTTATTTTATTTAATTCCTGGTATTGCTTTGTATGAGGACCAAAAGAGTTCCAGATGGAAATGACCAGGTGTGCTTTCAGCTCATGAACATCATTGACCATCTTTTGGGGATTATAGAATTCGGGATTTAAAAATTCCATGGCATTCCACAAATAATTGCTCCCCCAATATTGCCAGTCCTGGATAATTCCATCAAGCGGAACCTTGAGTTCGCGATATTTTTTTACAACTTCGAGCAGTTCGTCCTGGCTTTTATAACGCTCCTTGCTTTGCCAGAAACCATAAGTCCACAAGGGGAACATTGGAGCCTGGCCGGTAAGATCACGCATGCAGGCAATCACTCCATCTGCATTGGCGCCATACATAAAATAGTAATCAACGCAATCTCCGACATCGGATTTAAAAGAAGTGCTCTCCGGATTATCAACAAACCGCGTCGGCGAATAATTATCCCAGAACACTCCATATCCTTTTGCAGATTGAAAGAACGGGATATAATCATCCGTGTTTCCCTGGACCATATTCAAGTCCAGGTTCCGTTGTATCATTTTTCCTGCCTGTTGCTGCCCGAGACCATAGATCGCTTCATCTTTATCAAGCGTATAGGTTTGGTACACATTGAAAGTGTTGACACCGGCATCATTAAACGGTGTAAATTTCGTAGCACCTTCCTTTAAAAGAAGTTCGCCAGACTTTGTATGATAAGCAAGGTTTCCTGATTTCAGGTCCAGGGTTATACTCAAATTCCCGCTTTTGAGGTTGATTATATTTCCCTGCTGTTTTACTGTGAATGCAGTTTTTTGGGGCTTCCTGATCACAGAGAGACTCTCTTTAGTGAAACTATAGCTTTTGGGAGATTTCAGTATCCGGATCGTTGAAGGACTATAAAAATTGATTTCGATGTCCAGTGAATCAACAGTTACTTTTATGCCATTGTCATTGGTGTGATAATCCTGAGAATTGCTTTTTATTGCGATCGTTATAAAACTGATCAGGATGATCCAGGCTTTTTTAGTCATATACTTTGGATAGATATTTTACAATATTAATATCGGCCCAGACCTGAGAACAGGTCTGAGGCCGATAGGGTTGCTTATGCGACTGCTTATTAATTATATCCGGGATTTTGTTTCAGATTGGCGTTTTTATCAATTTCTGTTTTGGGTAAGGGATAGAGTGACCGGTAATCTCCGTTAGGAGAATGTGATAACCATGATTTTTTTGTGAACACACCAAAACGGATCATGTCTGTTCTCCTTCTTGCTTCCTGGTTAAATTCCCAGGCTAATTCATCCAGAAAACGTCCATATTGAATATCTGCACCGCCTTCAAATGTTGAAGTTAAATGATTACGCAAACCATAGTCATAATTGCTGCCCTGCAACAACTGCGCGCCGGTTACTGTTGCTTTCCCGGGATTGGCTTTGAAAGCTCTTTGACGGACCTGGGTTACCAGGGTAGCAGCACCATCCGCATCGCCTGTGCGTAACAAACATTCAGCTTTCATCAGTAAGACATCTGCATAGCGGAAAAGAGGCCAGTCGTTGCTTAAACGGTTAGTTGCCCCCATTTCTATTTCAAATTTTCCAAGCCGGTAACCATCCACTTCTTCCGATACGTCAACACCCGGAAGGAAATTGCGGAAAGCCAATGGCTTTCCTACATAAGCTCCCATAGTACCAAAAATGCTGTCGCCGGTGGCTGTAAATTGTTGCCCTCTGATATAGTTGTCGAGCAGCCTGCTGTCTTCCGGATCAAAGCTGTTGATAAATTGCGGGATAGCGCAAATGCCTCCCCATGGAGAAAATTGCAGGTTGTATGTTTGTTGATTTTCCGGCTGAAGTGTTTGCATGTGGATGTCAAAGGAATTCCACTCATTTACATACTTGGAATCAAAAGGCAAAGCGAAAATGATCTCTTTGGAATTTTCGTTGTTGGTCACAAAAACACTTTTTTGACTGGCTTCCAGTATGATCTTGTTTGTTGAATTTGCAAAATTGATAATGGTATCACAAACAGCTTTGCATTTATCCCATTG
>CBHEUU010000726.1:0-2725 GCA_965990355.1 uncultured Chitinophagaceae bacterium | reverse complement strand
AAGTGAAGGGATGCCCAGCTTTTTACCTGCTTCAACAGCAGATGAGTAGGACTTAACAAACTTTCCTTCCAGTGTGTATTGATGAACGGGTTTTGCCTGGTCCTGGAAAATAGACCTTCTTGTTTTTGCAGCGAAACCTTCTTTGATCACATCACTCAATGTGTCGAGCCGGAGATTCTTATAGTGGCAATTGAGTTTATCTCCATCTTTACGCCGTACGATCAACCGGTGATCGTTCAGGTTGAATGGCGATACATACAGGTAATATACATACCGGGCAACAGATAGCATATAACGGTTGCCATCCTTATGCAATTTCATCTGGATATCGAGCCCCGATTTGGTCTTGGTGTGCTTGGAATAGATAGAATACTTCAGCTGGATAATTCTTCCCGGACGGAAGGCATCGGGCCGGTTCTCACTATAGACCCAGCGGCTCAGTGAGCGCAACCTTCCATGATCAGACAGTTCATACAAACCTTCAAAACCGGGAACGGCTTTCCATCGTTCCCGTGGTAATCTGTTGGTAACGGTATCGGCTACAGGAATAGGCTTTCCATGCCTCACCAATTGCCTGTGGAGTGAATTCATGCGGATAAGTTTATTTCGGTGCCAAGGTAAAACCGTACGGCCTTTCCTGACAACCGGGGTTTACTTATAATTTTCAGCAAAACTACCTGAAGGTGTATGCTGGATAACCATTAAATTGAGTGAATGACCGTTTTGAGTGATTGAATGGTGTAAAACTGAAAATGAGCCTCCAATAGGATCAATTAAGTTCTTGTAGTAGTAATCAATTGTAGAAGATCAATTGAAATTAACCTGCTTCCCGGTGCGTGCAGATTCCTTTGCTGCAGAAAGTATTTTTATTACCATAAGATTGTTAGCCAGAGAATACAGATCATTCCCCGGCTTAATTTTTCCATACACTACATCTCTCAGGTAAAGAAAAGGATCTTCATACACGGCTATATCATTTGTGGTAATGTTGCGTACAACAGGTGCAGATGATTTTCCCTGTTTCAACGTATTCTTGTCGGGCGCAAAGATGTATCCTTTATCACCATATATCTCCATGTCCTTACGGCTGTAAGGCCAGTTCCACGATGCCTGTATAATACATTGCGCATCGGGATAATCAACAATGATAGTAGCATCATCATCTACCTTCGGATAGATGGAAGGCTTGAAATGCCTTGCTACTGCAGTTACCGCAACAGGTTGCTGACCTTTTACCAGGTATGTCATCAGGTTAGCACCATAACACCCGAAATCAACCAGTGCGCCACCACCATTCAGCACAGGATCGGTAAGCCAGGCAAGGAATTCAGGACTGCAGCCGATCTCTTTTGGTCCCTGGTGGCCATCATGAATGACTACTTTACGGACAGCACCAACATACGCACTATCGTGTACCAACTGAAATGATTTGGCAACTGAAGGATACCAGCTTGTTTCATAATTGGTCAATAAATGAATGTTATGCTTTTTGGCAAGTGCTTCCATTTTTGTTGCATGTTCCATACTTACTGCCAGTGGCTTCTCCACCATTACATGAATCCCACGGGGTGCGGCAGCTTCCACTACAGAAAGATGGCTGTACACAGATCCAAATCCCAATACCGCCTGAGGCTTCACCGCATCGAGCATTTTACCAAGATCTGAGTAGATAATATTTTCAGGGAACCCGAATCTTTTGGAATAACGTTTTGCCAATGCTGTATCGGCGGAATAAACACCCACCAGTTCAATATCAGTATGGTCTTTACGGCCGAGGATCCATCCCACATGTCCATGGTCAATACCAGCGACGGCTACACGAAGTTTTTGTGCAGAAGAAACCATCTGCAATTGAAGCAGTAATACTAAGGATAGTGCAAGTGTTCGCATTCCTAAATATAAGCTTTTGTATAAGAATTAATGATTACAGGTATCTCAACCATTTTTTACCGGGGTTCTTTGCTTTATAATCAGCATACCAGCGGCAAAGCAGGTATAGGACCACTTCCGCCAAAATAAATACAAGGTATAATAGTGGCAATGGCCAGCGCTGCTCATCCGGTACCCAGGTAAATGGAGCTGAATTATACCAGTTCTGGTGTACGTTCCCTGTTCTTATAAAATTAACCAGTAAAGCAGCAAGATGGATGATCAGTATATGTAAAACATAATAGAAGAAAGGGACTCTGCCAAAGGTTGAAAGCACATTAGCCAGCCAACCTCTGACTTTCTCTGCATAAGGAACAAGTGCAATGACCGGCCCCAGTGTCATAAGCAGGAATAACTGTGAAGGCGGATATTTTTGTTGATTGAGCAACCGGAGAATAAACGGCATTTTCTTTTCCGGATCATTTGAAACCTGCAGACTGCCGATTACAATGAATAGGATGATAGCTGAAATCCCGATCCACCAACATGCACGCCGCACAAGTGCCGGAGATAATTGAAGTAAACGCCCAAAACCATAACCAGCCATCATCACGCCTATCCAGGGAAGTAATACATAAAGAATGTTGATCCATTTTATACCCTCATATTCAATAGGGTAAAAAAAGTTCCACCAATGAAAGGCAGCCGGCACCAATCCGAAAACCTGTTGCCCTGCAATGATAATGAGCCCGCCGATCCAGATAGCATGCAACGGAAGCCATATTGCTGCTGCCAGCAAAACCATGCACCAGCCAAGCATCCAGATAATACCGGCCAGCATGAATGATTTGAAATC
>CBHEUU010000725.1:0-2729 GCA_965990355.1 uncultured Chitinophagaceae bacterium | reverse complement strand
ATAGCTTTTTGCTGTTAATGACAGCGTGTGCCTGCACAAATATCTTCGCTCAGGATTCTACCTCTAAAGAAAGCCCGCTCAAAATTTCCGGTTCCGTGGACGCCTATTACCGGTACAATTTTGATAATACTCCCAACGGAGGCCTGGGTTACAACAGTTTGACCAGCTTTACCAATTCCCAAAATACGTTCCAACTGGGTATGGCTTCCATTAAAGCCACTTATTCCACCGAAAAAGCCGGCGTGGTAGCCGATCTGGGTTTTGGCAAAAGGGCTGAAGAATTCTCTTATGCTGATGAAAAAAGCCTGCAGGTCATCAAACAGGCGTATGTATACTGGAAACCTTCTGAAAAAGTAACCCTGTCGCTCGGTAAATGGGCAACACACGTTGGTTATGAATTGCTCGATCCACAGCTAAACAGGAACTACAGTATGTCTTATATGTTCTCCTGGGGCCCGTTTTCCCATACCGGTGTGAAAGCTGATTTCGCTTTGAACAATGGAAATGGCATCATGATCGGCATTGCCAATCCCACTGATGTTACTTCTCCCAACTGGGCCAGCACCAAAGTGCTGAATGCTCAGTACAGTCATGTTGGCGAGAAGTTCTCCATCTTCGCTAACTACTCCGGCTGGTTTGGCGCTAAGTCAACCCCTGAAGCCGTTAGCGTTAACCAGGTAGGCATTACAGCTTCTGCCAAAGTATCTGATAAATTCGGCATCGGTTATGACGGAACTGTTCAGTTGCTGAAAAACGATGTGAAAGATGGTACTGACAAATGGTGGGGTTCTGCTCTTTATTTCAACTACGATCCTACTGCTGCCCTGGGCCTGACCCTTCGCACAGAGTATTTCGCAGATGAAAAAGATGCAGTAAAAGTTGGAGCAGATATCTTCCAGGCAACTTTATCTGCACAATACAAAACCGGCAATTTCACACTCATCCCTGAATTCCGTTTTGACAATGCTTCTCAACCGGTTTTCAGCAAGAATGATGGTGTAACAGGAAAGAAAAGCACAGCTACTTTCCTTATAGCAGGCGTGTTCAGTTTTTAATATAAACATCAGGCCACTGGCCTTTCTAATACGGCCCGCTTCTGCGGGCTGTATTGTTTTATACCATTCATCATTCCCCCAATCTTCTGCTCTCCTCACTTGTATCTGTCTTGCGTATTACTGATTTATTGCCCCTGGCAAACCTGTACGTAAAAGCCAGCGTCACACTCCTGGTGTCCCATTTGCGACTCGAAAAACCTGTCATGCCAGCCACTCCGTTATAATCCTGGCGGTCGCGGCGCGTGTAAAAAATATCCCGCACATTCAAACGCACCGAACCTTTTTCATTCCAGATCTTCTTACCAATACCGGCATGCATGTACCAGGTGGCGGCATCCCTGTATTGCGCATACACCTGTGGCGAAGAGTAATCTGTTAACAGCTCCGCACTCCATCCCTTCTTAAAGGTCAATTGCTGGGTGACAGTGAGGCTCCAGTTTTCTCCCCGGGAAAATATTTCTTTATCATACAATAGGCTGTACAACCGCGTATGCGCGTAGAGCACGCTTGCATTACATTGCCACCATGCTGCCGGATGCCAGGAGCCATTCAGGGAAAAACCACGGATAGCACTACGGCCAATATTATCAGGCCGGTAATAGATCAAATCGCCTTCTGTATTAACAGTTTCGTTGATGGCGTCTTTCAATTGATTATAAAAGAAGGAAACAGAGATATCATTCCTGAAAGTATAGGACAACTCAAAATTCCGGGAAAACTCGGGTCTTAATAAAGGATTGCCTTCTGTATAAGTATATCTGTCCCGGGGAGTGGCAAATGGGTTCAGGTTAGCATAACCCGGCCGGGCAATCCTTCTTCCATAAGAAAATTGAAACCGGTGTGTATTGCTGCTGTCTGGCTGCCACGATAAAAAAATAGTGGGAAACAATTGCGTATAGCTTCTTTTAAAAGACATGTCGCTGTTCCCAGCTTGCTTTCCTTCGGAACGGGTATGTTCAACCCGTGCTCCTAATTGTATTTCCAGGTTGCGGAACTGTGTGTGGTAGTTAAGATACCCGGCATAAATATTCTCGTTGTACTTAAACATGTTGGTGGCTTCATAGCCATTCAGCGCTGTATCATTAAGCGTGCCGGTATACACAGCATTGTTATGCGTAGTGATCAGGCTGGCTTTATAACCTGTTTCAATTTTGGTGTGCCGGTTAAACGGATGAGTATAATCAGCCTTTATGAAGAAAATTTTGAACCTGTTATACAGATCTCCATTTAATCTTTCCTTGTTGATGCCGTTATTCCCATCTTTATAATTATTACTTGTGTTCCGCACCATGTCGTCAAACCCATAGCGGGTATAATCAGCGTCTATCGTCAGTTCTCTCCCATTCGAATCGTATGCATGACGGAATCCGGCGTGGATGCTGGTATTACCGGTTCGGCTGTATGTATTATTAACTCCCTCTGTCAGGCTATCTGCAGGATTGGTAAAATATGTTTGCCGGCTGTTGAGCAATGTCTCCTCCTCAAGCGCCTTGCTGAACCGGTTAATATACATACTCCAGGTTGTTTTGGGAGAAGCACTCCAGTCAATCCCTATTTTGCCGGCCCAGTACCAGTTGGGAGTATTGATGGTAGTGAGCTGTGTAAGCGTACGTAAATTGCTGCTGGTATCGCCTGTATAGTTCCTGCTGCTGTTAGTTAACGATAAGCCTGCCC
>CBHEUU010000724.1:0-2740 GCA_965990355.1 uncultured Chitinophagaceae bacterium | reverse complement strand
CACCACACATTCCTACGGCATCTTTATAATCCTGGAACAATTCAAAATGATCCCACACGAGGTCGCCACAGCCGATGCCATGAAAGAGTGCATCTTTGGGATATGATTTCACAAGGGCTAGCAGATCGGGGACTGACTGGCTTTTAAGCAAAGCCACGTCTTCTTTGGAAATCATCTGCGTATCTGCCCACACAACAAAATTATGTTTGCGGTCGTCTACAGTCAGTTTTTCCAGGTTGAAATCAGTTTTGAAAGTGTTACTGCCTTTTGAAATGGGTTTGTAAAATTCGGCAATGCCTTTATTGGCGGGGATTGCATAACCAGCAGGCACGCTGATATACACGAATTCAGCAGTGGAATTGCTGAGCAATTCATATTGGCCGTTCTTATCTGTTTTGGTAACGTTTATGCCGTCTGTGACTGCAACGCCTGCAATGCCTTTTCCCTGGCTTTGCACTTTTCCTTTTAACGTGATATTGGAAAGATCGATGTTTCCCTGTGCCGGGAGGGGTTCAGCGTTCAGCAAGGCTGAAGGCATTGCAATTAATGAACCAGTAAAGCCTACATTTTTTAGGAAGTTCCGTCTATTGATCATAGTTAGTACAAAATTTACTTAAGTGTGATGCACTGAGTGGAGAATCTTGTTTCCGTCTTAATAAGATGGGGGACATTGACCCTAATTGAGGGTTTTTCCATTAGGGGCGCAAAGTATTTCCGCCGTATGAACTTTTTGTTAAGTGAATATTAACCTTATATGAAGCGGTAAATATCCGCAAACGATTGAAACGGTTTATTCGCAATTAATTTATTAAATAAAACCTGTTTAGGATTGTATAATTTTATTTTCATTCTAAATCAATTTTTATGACTAATCCTACCGGCAATCCGGTTATTCATTTCGAGGTCGGCTGCCAGGACCTGGAGAAGACCACTGCATTTTATACCAGTTTGTTTGGCTGGTCGCCTACAGGCATTCCGATGGGTACCTTACTGCAGACGAATTCGACGAAAGGTATACAGGGGCATCTTACATCATTAGGCCATGAGCCGCATCAGTATGTAACTTTTTACATAGAGGTAGAAGATATTAATGGGCAATTGGAGAAAATAGTTGCGGCTGGTGGGCAGAAGATGATCGGGCCGTATCCGCTTCCGGATGGAAGGCAGTTTGCATGGTTTAAGGATTTGGAGGGGAATATGGTTGGGTTGTTGACGAGGGGTTCCTAAATTCTTTTCTTTCGGCTGTTTTAATGGTTAAAAGAGGCATTTTTGCCTTAATTTCGCAGGCCATTGCTGAAAAGTGGTGGTTTAACTGAAAGGTATTCAGTTGATTTTCTGAGTTTTGAGCTGGTTGGAAAGACCGATTTGAGCTCAAGTTTGGCCTCGTAGTACAATGGATAGTATAAGAGTTTCCGAAGCTCCAGATACAGGTTCGATTCCTGTCGAGGCTACTTAAGCACACTTCCTGAGAGAGTTAAAATTATTGAAAGCCTTACAAAGTCGTTGACTGGTAAGGCTTTCAGCGTGAGAGGGTTTACTTTGAGCTTGGAACTGTAGTCCGTTTTGTATCTCTGAATATTGTATCTGTATATAAATCTAAATGAAAAGGCCTCCTAACGGAGGCCTTTCTATTCTACTCATCGTCCATATTAATAATGTGGAATATTATTATTGAAAATATTATTCGCTACTTTCTTTCCTTGTATCAATCCTATGGTAATGGAAGGCATATAATGTATACCTGCGTAAAAACGTGATAGACCTGCCTCTTCGGCCATCTTGGCAAAACTGCTATAGGTCCTCGGCGCATATCCCAGGTAATCATATGTATGATCTGTAAAACTGCCAATATTTCCATAAAGCTCCTGTAAAGTTGTTGCAACTGAAGCCGACAAGGCTGAATGTGCTGAAACATACTCCGGGTGTGCCGGTGTACCCAGGAATGCGTTCCATGTGCTGTATCCCATTACTTCCCTGATATACGTGATCGGGCGAACGAGATTATAATTGTACTTCGCCTTCCACACACTTATTGCAGCATCATTGATGGCCGCTCCTGTAAGTGCATACGTAAGCGCTGCCTTATCAAGTCTTGTTCCCACTTTCTTCATTACCTGGCGAACAATATTTAGCCAATGACCGGGTGTAGTGGCACCAGGAACGTCTCTCCAGAAACTGGCCATTGCCTTTTGATCTTCGGTGAGATTAAGAGAAGCATCATGAACCTGTTTCGCCATTAAGTAAAAACCGGAACCGGGATCCTGTGAATATGCGATTGGTGCAGCCGGTTGGGTATTTTGGATACTGCCACTAATAACGGTACGGTTGTTACCCCAATATGGCGTAGCAGCACTCGCCAATGCGGGTGGCGTTGGCTTCCACAATCCAGGGCCAACTGGTGGCGTGTATGGATTGTTTGCATTCTTATACCCGTCAGTTTCCGCCCATTCATACACTGCCGTAGCTACCGCCTTTCCAAATGCAGCTGAAACAGTGATCACATCCTGCGGTTTCTTCGTCAGGAATTCCTGGTTCAACGCTGCCTCTAAAGAATCTATCGCTGCCAAGTCTTCGGCTTTTACATTCTGGAAGAAAGACTTATTCATTGCAGCCATTGCTGCATTTACATTAGCTGGATAATAATACTGAACCGAATTGTTCACCATAGGCAGACCCGTTAACGCCTGCCATTTGCGAAACTTATTCAAACCAGGCGCCAGTCCTGGCGCTAAAGACTCAA
>CBHEUU010000723.1:0-2742 GCA_965990355.1 uncultured Chitinophagaceae bacterium | reverse complement strand
AAGGAAAATCATACGCAGAATACTGGCTGGGTGTGCATCCGCAAGCAGATTGCAGGGTGATTTTTCCGGATAATACCAACCTTTTGTTGCGGGATTATATTGCCCGGGAAGGGGATAAGGTATTAGGACCTTATGTGAACCAGCGGTTTGGTAATATGCCTTATTTGCTGAAAGCACTTGATGTAAGGGATATGCTTTCCATCCAGGTGCACCCTTCCAAAACGGAAGCAGAAAAGGATTTTGCAGCGGAAAATGCACAGGGTGTGTCACTTGATTCACCACAACGCAATTATAAAGACAATAACCATAAGCCGGAACTGATGGTGGCAATGGGTGAATTCTGGCTATTGCATGGCTTCCGGCCACCGGCAGGCATGAACCAGGTGCTCATACAAACTCCTGAACTGGCATTCCTGCTTCCTGTTTTTGAAAAAGATGGCTACGCCGGCTTATATAAACTGGTGATGGAAATGCCGCAGGAGGAAGTGAACAGCCATCTTGCTCCTTTGCTGGATCGCATTCTTCCTTTGTATGAGGCAGGCAAGCTGGAAAAATCCAGCCCCGATTATTGGGCAGCCAAAGGAACGCTTACATTTTCTCAACCGGGTAAAACCGACAGGGGGATATTCTCTGTTTACCTGTTCAATCTCGTGCAGGTCGACAAAGGCCAGGCTATTTTCCAGGATGCCGGCGTGCCGCATGCTTACCTGGAAGGACAAAATATCGAGATCATGGCCAGTTCCGACAATGTATTGCGCGGTGGACTTACCAATAAACATATTGATGTAAAAGAATTGCTGAAGCATGTAAAATGTGAGGCCACTTATCCGGCCGTACTTAACGGGGATAAGAAAGGGCAGGAGGTTGTGTATAAAACCCCGGCCCCTGATTTTGAACTGAGCTCTTTTGAACTTAAAAAAGGCGATTCTGTCTCGCTGAATGTCCTCACCACAGATATATTGCTGCTGACAAAAGGGGCTGTGCAGGTAAGCAGCCAGCATGGAACAGTAGAGATCAAAACAGGAGAACCATCGGCTGTGCTTTTCCCGGCTAAGAATACCCGTCTCCGGGCGCTGGAAGACAGTCTTGTATTCAAAGCTACCGTTCCGCAGCCCTCATGGAGCAGTAATTAATTTGCGCTCAAAGATTTGAGTAATTATTTTACTTTTGCCTATCTTGGGTTCACAGGATAAAATACTTGACCATGAAATTGAATAAATCAACGATCTGGGCATTTGTAATATTATTGGTTACGGCTTCTCTCTACCGCACCTGGGACGGCCGTCCTTTTGGTTTTGCGCCACAAATGGCAATGGCCCTTTTCGGTGGTGCTGTGATCCGCGACAAACGTTTAGCGGTATTGCTGCCCCTGCTTTCCCTCCTGATCTCCGATGCACTGTATGAAGTATTATATGCAAATGGCCTGAGCAGTATCAAAGGCTTTTATGAAGGCCAGTTGTTCACCTATCTGCTGTTTATCGGTATCACTTTCTTTGGTATGCTGATGAAGAAGATCAACTTCAAAAATGTGCTGGGCTTTAGTATCAGT
Organism: uncultured Chitinophagaceae bacterium; assembly: GCA_965990355.1. GTDB lineage: Bacteria > Bacteroidota > Bacteroidia > Chitinophagales > Chitinophagaceae > Terrimonas_A. Next base: position 1,193 of record CBHEUU010000723.1, on the reverse strand, counting down.
GGATCACTGATCTTTTTCCTGGTCTCCAATTTTGGTGTTTGGGTTGCAGGTGCAGGTTTGGCAAGACCTAAAACTTTTGATGGTTTGTTGCTGTGTTATGGTGATGCCCTTGCGTTCTATAGAGATTATGGCCTGATCAATGGTTTTTATGGTAACCAACTGCTGGGTGACCTGTTCTTCAGCGGATTGCTTTTCGGGGCTTATGTTCTTATCAGGAATTATTTCTTCAAGCCTATTGTAAAGACTGCCTGATCAGCTTCAATTTATTATTCTTATAAAGCTTTACGGTATCGTAAAGCTTTTATGTTTTTAGACCAGTATTCCAAACCAGTACTTTTCATGCAACACCTTTTCCTTCACTCTTGCATTAATCCTTTGTTTGAACAGCGGGCAATTCAGTACCAGTGTATGAAATTCTCCATTTTCCCCGCAGGCATCAATTCCCATTGATTCCAGTTCCTCTACCAGTGCAGGTGTGATCGGCTGCCCTATAAAGCGTTCCCCCATTATTTCGTTGCAACTGACGATGATGGTTTCAATACCTGTGTCCAGCATTTGCAGCACCAGTTCTTTCCGGTTCTGCAGCCAGAGCGGTAATACTGCTTCCAGCCCTGCGGCGGCGCATACTTTTTCTTCCCAATCGCGGTGCGGTTGGAGATCAATATCCCCGAATACAGCATGGCTGAGCTGATATTCTTTTTTAAGTGATGCCAATGCTGCAGTAAAATTCTTTTCATAATCCGCCCATGAACTGCTGATCAGTTTCACCGGTAGTCCTGCCTCGGCAGCTTGTTGTTGCAGTATGGCAGAAGGTATGCCATGCGAGCGGGAGATCTTTCCTTCCTCATTCAATACATTCAGCAATACTTTGGGTGAATAGCCCGCAGCTTTCGCTTTCATTAAAGCAAAGCAACTGTCTTTCCCGCCGCTCCAGGAGCAAAGTGCGTTTTTTTCGTTCATTGTTATTGGTCTCCCACAAGTTTTTCTTTGTGTTCTTTATTGTCCTTGTGGAAGAATAATATCCCACAAAGACAACAAAGAACACAAAGATGTTTATAGATAATCGCTTTGCGGGGATATCAGGAAAAAAGAGAGTTCTTATCATTTTCATATCCTGTATCCGGCAATAAGTTCTTTCCATCAGCCGCTGTAGTAGCCAGCACATCGCAACGGTTATTATAAGGATTATCAGC
>CBHEUU010000722.1:0-2745 GCA_965990355.1 uncultured Chitinophagaceae bacterium | reverse complement strand
TACCCAGCTGGCACCGCCGGCAGTGTTGACCAATGCGTTCAGCAAAGGCCAGTCAGCTACCGCATCACTACCATCAAGCATTGCTTCAGTTTCGCGGTTGGGGCTGGCTACCGAGCCTGTATCGAGGTGGTCGCGGCCGATCACGATAGGTGCTTTGACTTTGCCGGTTCGAACGAGCTCATTGAAAGCAAGACCTGCTTTTTCACGCTCGCCCTGTCCCAGCCAGCAGATGCGGGCAGGCAATCCCTGGAAAGCGATCTTTTCTTTGGCGAGCCGTAACCAGCGTTGCATACCGTGGTTATCCGGAAAAAGCTGAGCGATCACTTCGTCTGTTACCGCAATATCGTGAGGGTCGCCGCTTAAAGCTGCCCAGCGGAATGGGCCTTTGCCTTCGCAAAAAAGAGGCCGTATATAAGCCGGTACGAAACCCGGGAAGTCAAATGCATTCTCCACTCCTTTTTCTTTGGCGCGGGCACGGATATTATTGCCATAATCAAATGTGATGGCGCCTTTGGTCTGCAATTCCAACATTAATTGTACATGCCGTACCATGGAATGATAAGCATTGGCAATGTATTCGTCCGGATTGATGCGGCGTAATTCTTTTGCCTGTTCGTAACTCAGTTCATGTGGCCAGTAGCCGATCAATGGATCATGTGCCGATGTTTGATCGGTGAGTGTATCGGGTATTACATTACGTTCTACCAGTCGCTCCAGTAAATGAACAGCATTGCAGCGCACTCCAATAGACAACGGCACACCGGCTGCTTTAGCATCCAGTGCACGGTCAATGGCTTTATCTATATCAATGATCTTTTCATCGAGATAGCGGGTTTCAAGCCGTTTATCGATCCGCCATTCTTCTACCTCAGCGATAAGGGCCACTCCTTCATTCATGGTGATGGCGAGCGGCTGTGCTCCACCCATGCCACCGAGGCCAGCTGTTACATTCAATGTTCCTTTCAACGTGCCGCCAAAATGTTTGGCAGCAGCAGCGGCATAAGTTTCATACGTTCCCTGCACAATGCCCTGGCTGCCGATATATATCCAGGAACCTGCAGTCATCTGACCGTACATCATCAGGCCTTTTTTTTCCAGTTCATCAAAATGCTGCCAGTTGGCCCAGTTTGGCACCAGTTGAGAGTTGCTGATAAGTACACGTGGCGTATCGGGATGAGTTTTAAGTATACCAACGGGTTTGCCGCTCTGGATCAGCAGGCTCTCGTCGTTCTCCAGTATTTTAAGTGCTTTGATGATATTGTCGAGGGCTTCAAAATTACGGGCGGCTTTTCCTCTTCCTCCATATACGATCAGCTCATCGGGCCGTTCAGCCACTTCAGGGTCCAGGTTATTGAGCAGCATGCGAAGAGCAGCTTCCTGTATCCAGCCTTTGCAATGAAGTTGGGTGCCAGTTGGGGTTTTGTATTTGATGGGGTCGTAGGGCATGGCAATATCTGTTTATCGTTTTTTGACAGATTGCAATGTTAGGGATTTTTGAGGAGTTGAAGTGTTGGGCAGAATGACTATTTGTTGCCGGTAACGGTTTGAAGTTTTTTCCGTAACTCGTCAATTTCCTGTTTTTGCTCAATCAGGTATAAGGTTAGTTCTTCTATTTTTTGTAATAGCTTTATATTCATTTCACCCAGTTCGATACCGGTTGATTCCATGTCTTTTGCTGAAGGAACTTCTGGCAGGTGCTTATGTTGTTGTATATATTGTTTTACTTCCTCGAGTGATCTTAAGCGGTAATTGGGTTCGAATACGAAATCTGCGCCGGCGTCTACAGTAACTTTCACTTTTCGGGCTTGCATATTGCCGGCTACAACAAGTTTTTCCTGGGGATTTGTTGTTCCAATGCCAATATTTCCATTTAGCTTAACGGTGAGCCTAGTTGTTGCTTCATCTTGGTTGCCAATGGAAGAACTTCCGGTTCCCAAGCCGAGTGAATATTCACCGACACTGTTATTAAAAAACTGTCCTACAAACGCGTTTTGCTGGATTTGATCGGTACCGGTCCATCTCGTGAATCGCAGTAGAGGTACCTGGTCTGCCATTATCAACCTGGCATTGATATGATCATAATTGAGTTCACTGATTGCAATGGCACCATTTTTTACGTGCAATTTTGCGAAGGGATTCACGGTTCCGATTCCTACATTGCCAGAATTCTTCAACACCAGAAAGTCTGCATTAGCGCTGTTTTGATTAAAGAGGAAAACATCTTCTTTGGTTAAAGATCCATTAAAAATACCCATGGCATTAGCGCTGAATCCCTTGCTATACAAATTGCCTCCTATACCAACGTACATAACATCGTTTTGCTGAAAGCCCCAGGTAGTTGCTGGCCCATTCGATTTAAAGCCCTGCCAGTGAGAGCCGCTTATACCAGCAACTACATTATCGCTAATAAAATATTGTGCGCTGGTGATGGTGGCAATGCAAAGAAGGATGAATAGTGTAAAGAAAGACTTCATGGTGTATTGATTTAATAATTAGTGTATGGTAAGAAAAATTGTGATGTTTAAGACTTAAGCTGCAATCAGCTAAAAGTATACTAGGTTCACAGAAACGATGACAATGATTGCGTCAAAAGTGTATCGCTTTTTTTAGAATGCCAAAAAAATGGAGAGGATATTAAAGCTGGCATTTCAGTTGAGTGATAACGCTTATGGAGTGTAGGAGTAAACACTGGATATGTGTGATGTTATAAAGAAAAGGCCACCTCATTTTATTTTTGAGATAGCC